>JAIXVH010000422.1 GCA_027483125.1 Acetobacteraceae bacterium
TCCTCCACGCTGCGCACGCCGCCGCCCACGGTCAATGGAATGAACAGCCGGGCCGCGGTACGCGAGACGACGTCGTACATCGTGTCCCGGTTTTCATGCGTGGCACCGATATCCAGGAACGTCACCTCATCCGCGCCCTGTTCGCCATAGGCAGCAGCCTGCTCCACCGGGTCCCCGGCATCGCGCAGGTTCACGAAATTCACGCCCTTGACGACGCGACCGTCCTTCACGTCCAGACAGGGGATGATGCGCAGCGTCAACACCGTGATCGACCTTCGAAAACTGGCTGTTTTCCGAGCTTCTTACGGATAACCGCAATGCTTGTTGAGGTTATCCGGCAGCGCCCTAATATCTGGTGTGCGTTGCGCCGCGAATCGCCCCCCGTCAAGTGTGACAGATTGATGACAGCCCGTCTGCAAGCCGTGCCCGACAGCCCGCCAGCGCCCGACACGGTGCTGCTGCGGCCGCGCGCGCTGATGCCCGAAGTGGCGTGCCGCGTGCGCTGGCGACGCTCGACCCGGGCGCGGCGGTTGAGCCTGCGCATCTGCCCGCTGGAAGGCGCTGTCGTGGTCACGCTGCCGATGCGTGCGAGCGTGAAGGCCGGCATGGCGCTGCTGCATGAGAACGCGCATTGGGTCACGCAACCCCTGCGCGGCATCAAGCCGGCCGAGGCGCTGGCGCCCGGCGCCACGGTGCCGATCGGCGATGTGCCGCATGAGATCATCCACGCCCCCGAACGCCGTGGCGTGGCGCTGGAAGATGGCCGTCTGGTGGTCTCGGGCGCCTTGGAGTTCCTGCCCCGCCGCGTGCTGGATTTCCTGCGCAAGGAGGCAGGCCGACGGCTGCTGGCAGCCAGCATTCCGCATGCGGCCGCGCTCGATGTCCGCCCGCGCGCGATCCGCGTGAAGGACACGCGCAGCCGCTGGGGCAGTTGCGCGCCGGATGGCACGCTGGCCTTCTCCTGGCGGCTGGTGATGGCGCCCGATTGGGTGCTGGACTACGTCGTCGCGCATGAGGTGGCGCATCTGCGCGAACTCAACCACTCGCCGCGATTCTGGGCGTTGGTGGAGCAACTCACGCCGCATCACGACGCCGCCAATGCCTGGCTGAAACGCGAAGGCCCCAGGCTGCTGCGCGTGGGCGAGGGCTGAGCTACTCGACGCGCAGGGCCGTCTCGCGCACCAGGTCGCGCACGACGCCCGCATCGCGCGCAACCGTGGCGGCGAAGGCCGCGGGCGGGCCGCCCACGGCGTCATTGCCGGTCGCGGCCAGGCGCTCGCGACGCGTGGCGTCGGCCAGCGATGCATCCACCGCGGCGGCGATGCGCGCGATGGTGGCGGCCGGCGTGCCGGCCGGCGCGAAAAGCCCGTTCCAGCTGGTCAGGTCGTAGCCAGGAAAGCCTGATTCCGCGATGGTCGGCAGGTTCGCCATGGTGCCGCGCCGCTCGGCGCTGGTCAGCGCGATGCCATGCGCGCGGCCATCCAGCGTCAAGGGCCGCAGCGAATTGGCGGTGCTGATGGCGCTGTCCAGATTGCCGGCCGCGACATCGCGCGCCGCATCCGCGCCACCGCGATAGGGCACATGCTCCAGCCGCACGCCGGCGCGATGCGCCAGAAGCGCGCCGGCCAGATGCCCGATGGACCCCACGCCCGGCGAGCCGAAGTTCACCGCACCCGCGCGCGCCGCTGCCAGGTACCCGGCCAGGTCGCGCGCAGGGAAATTGCCGCGCACCACCAGCACATAGGGCAGCGCGACCAATTGGCTGACGGCGGCGAAGGCGGTGTTGTAGTCGAAGGGCAGCCCGCGCTGGATCAGCGGCTGGACGATGAAGCCAAAACTGTCCAGCAGCAGCGTCGTGCCATCGGCGGGGGCCGCGGCCACGATGCCCGCGCCGATCGCGCCGCCCGCGCCGGGGCGGTTCTCGACCACGATGGTCTGGCCCAGCGCCTCCTGCATGCCGGGGGAGACCAGACGCATCACCGTGTCCGACTGCCCACCCGGCGCGAAGGGCACGATGATGCGCAAGGGGCGCGACTGTGCGAGCGCGGGCGTCGCGAGGAGCAACAGCGCCGCGCGGCGCTTCATTCGGCGAATTCCGGCGCTTCCTGCATCAGGATGCGCTTGATGCTTTCCAGATGCAGGCGGGCGGATTCGCGGTCGCCCTCGCGCATCTGGTCATAGGTCTTCTGGGCCAGCGCCGGCGGCACGGGCTTCAATGGCCGGCCCGTGGCATGCGCCATCCATTGCGCCTGGGCCGCGCGTTCCAGGTAGTAGAGATCATCCCAGGCCTCGGCGATGGTCGCACCGATCACCATCACGCCGTGGTTCTTCATGAACACCACATCGGCATCACCCATGGAGGCCGCGATCCGGTCGCCCTCGGCATTGTCCAGCGCGAGGCCGTTGTAGTTCTCGTCGATGGTGGTGCGGCCGTAGAACTTCAACGCCGACTGCCCGGCCCAGACCATGGGCGGGCCTTCGAGCATCGCCAGCGCGGTCGCATGCGGCATATGCGTGTGGAAGGCGGCGCGCGCGCGCGGGTTCTTCAGGTGCAGCCGCGCATGGATGTAGAAGGCGGTCGCCTCCGGCACGCCATCGCCGGCCAGCACACGGCCTTCAAGGTCGGTGATGAGCAGGCGGGAGGCCGTCACTTCGCTGAAGGCCCAGCCATAGGGGTTCACCAGCATCAGGTCATCGCGCCCCGGCACGACCGCCGAGAAATGGTTGCAGATCCCCTCATGCATGCCGAGCTTCGCGGCCATGCGGAAGCAGGCGGCAAGGTCGATCCGCGCCTGGCGGATTTCGGGCGTGTCCAGCGATGTGTTGCGGAGTGCCGCGGGGGCGTTCAGTGCGTGTGCCATGCGGTATTGGTTGCAGGGGCGCGCGCGCAGGGCAAGACTTGTCGCATGTTCGCCCGCCGCGCCCTGCCCTTCCTGGCCCTGCCTGCCGCAGCGCAAACCGCGCCGCTGCTGGTGCTGGGCACGGGTGCGACCGAGATCCCCATCAACGCCATCGCGCATGCCTTCGCAGGCCCGGTGCGCACGGCCACCGGCAATGGCGGGCAGGTCGCCGCGCGCATCCGTGGCGGAGAAGCCGCCGATGTGGTGCTGAACGCGGGCGCGGCGCTGGATACGCTGATCCGCGACGGGCTGCTGCACGCCGAGACGCGCCGCGAACTGGGCCGCATGGTGCTGGGGCTGGCGGTGCGCGCCGGCTCGCCCCTGCCCGCACTTCCCGACGAAGCCGCTTTGGCGGCGGTGCTGCGCGCCGCGCCCAGCATCGCCATGTCCGACGGCGCGGCGGGTGCGACCAGCGGCCGGCATGTGCTGGCGCTGCTGGACCGCCTGGGCATCACCGAACCACGCCGCATGCCCTATCCGCGCGGGCTGCTGGCGGTGCAGGCGGTGGCGCGCGGAGAGGCCGCGCTGGTCATCACCCAGGCCAGCGAAATCCTGGCCGAACCGGGCGCGACCTTGGCCGCCGAACTGCCCGACAGCGCGCAGCTGGTGACGCCCTATGTCGGCGCGGTTGCGGCCCGCGCGGCGCAGCCGGAGCGGGCGGCGGCCTTCCTGGAATTCGCGGCCGGCCCGCAGGGGCGCGCGCTGTTCCGGCGCGCCGGTTTCCGCGCTTGATTCCTGTCGCGCCCGGCTTGGCCGGGTGCAGCCTATCGCCTGAGCGCCTCGCAGGCCCGTTCGCGCGCAGCGATGTGGGCCGCCCGCGCCGCGTCATAGCCCATGGCGCGCGCATCTGGCGTGGCGGCCGCCCAGTCCTCAGCGCTCGCCAGCAATTCGCGCAGCAGCAGGGCATCCGGCCAGGCCGCGGCTCCGGGCAGCGGCACGGGTGCTGCCAGCAGCATCGCCTGCGCCACCGCGATTTCCGCCAGCGCGTCGCGCAGCGTGCGCCCGCCCAGCAAAGGCA
>JAIXVH010000034.1 GCA_027483125.1 Acetobacteraceae bacterium
CCCACCCTGCCAGGGGTCAACGACCCCCTTGATCGCCTTCGGCGCCCAAGCCGGTGTGGGTTATCGGTCTGGTTGGGGAGGGGGCATGGTACACCCTGCACCACAGGCGCGCCCTTGATGCCCCCTCCCCAACCAGACCGAAGACTCATGGGTTCCAAGGGCCTTTCGGCCTTTGGCGGGATGGGGTCTGGGGAAGGGCAGAGCCCTTCCCCAGGGCTGCCCCGCCCCGGCACCCCTCAACAACCAGCAACACCATGAACCGTGCCGGGCTGGCGCGGCGGGAGATGGCATGACGGCTTGGAATCACGGCTATGTCACGGATAGTCCGTACACCTTCTCCTATCAGCCGGCGCAGACGCCGGGCAGCATTGCCATGGTCTGTGCCATGGCGGGCGTGGCCTGGCAGCCGCGGCCGGGGATGGCGGTGCTCGATATCGGTTGTGGTCGGGGGCTGACGGTCAATGTGCTGGCCGCGGCCAATCCCGATTGGAATGTGATCGGCCTGGACTACAACCCCGCCCATATCGCCGAGGCGCAGGAATTGGCCGAGGCTGCCGAGCTCGGCAATGCCGGCTTTGTCGAGGCGGATCTGGCCGCGATGACCGATGCGGAGCTGGACCAGCTGCCGGAGCTGGATGTGGTCACCATCCATGGTGTCTGGACCTGGGTGTCGGATGCGGTGCGTGCGGGCATTGTGCGGCTGCTGGCACGGCGGCTGAAGCCGGGCGGCGTGTGCTATATCGGCTATAATGTGCTGCCGGGTTTCGGTGGCGATGCGGCCTTGCAGCGGCTGTTCCGGCATCTGGCCGCGCTGGAGAAGACCGGCACCTCGCCCGAGCGCGCGGCCGCGGCGCTGGAAGTGATTCGCGGGCTATCGGCCAACCGGCCGGTGCATCTCTCGCCCACGCCCATGTTCCAGCGCCTGGCCGATGTGGAGGCGCCGCTGGATGCCGCCTATCTGGCGCATGAATTCCTGACCGAGCATTGGCGCCCGGTCTTCTTCGAGGATCTGGCCGCGGCGCTGGCCGGTGCCAAGCTCGAATATGTCGGCAGTGCCACCATGCACGAGAACATCCCCGACATGCTGTTCGAGGATGCGCAACGCCGCGTCTATGAAGGCCTGCCGCATGGCCCGGCGCGGGAGTTCATGAAGGATCTCTGCCTGCAGCGGCCCTTCCGGCGTGATGTCTTCATCCGTGGTCTGCGCCGGGTGGACCGCACCGCGGCGCTGGACCGCCTGGTGCTGGCCGCCACCCGCGCCATGCCCGAGGAAAGCCCCAAGCTCGGTGTTCCCGTGGGCGTGGCGGAAATGGGGGCCGATCTCTACGCGCCGATGGCCGCGGCCCTGAATGAAGGCCCGCAGTCGCTCGGCCGGTTGCGCCAGCTGCCTGGAAGCCGCGTGCCCAATCCGGCCGAGGTGCTGGCCATCCTGGGCGGCGGCATGGTGCTGGCCGCCTTGCGCGAGGCCGGCTCCAGCCCGCGCACCGACCATTTCAACCGCGTGCTGCACGCCATGACGCGCGCCACCGGCGCGACCGAGGGGCAATTGGCCATGGCCTCGCCCATGGTCGCCGCCGGTCTGCCCTGTTCCTGGGTGGAATTGGCGGTCTGCATGCAGCCGGGCATCACCGCGCCGGATGCCGACCCGGTGGCCATCACCCACCAGGCCCTGCCGCATCTGACCGAGGAACAGACGCCCGGCGCCATTGATCTCGTCACGCGCATGCTGGCCGAACGCCTGCCCATCTGGCGCCGCTTCGGCGTGCTGCCGGGCTGATGGTGCAGGATCGCGGCCGCTATTCCATCGCCTTCCAGGCGACGCAGACGCCGGCGCATTTCGCCCTGGTCGCCGCCATGGCCGGCCATCCGTGGCGGCCGCGCGCGCGGATGACGTTGCTCGATATCGGCTGCGGCCGCGGGCATGTGGTGCAGGTGCTGGCCGCGGCCAATCCGGAATGGTCGGTCTTCGGCCTGGACATCGACGCGGCCGCCATTGCCGAGGCACGGGAACTGGCCGCCCGCGCAGGTCTGACCAATGCCTTCTTCCTGGAGGCTGATCTCGCCGCGCTCGATGTCGCGTCGCTGCCGCATTGCGATGTGGTGATGGCGCATGGCGTCTGGTCCTGGGTGGGGGATGCCGCGCGGGCGGGGTTGCTGGAGGTGCTGGCGCAGCGCCTCAAGCCCGGGGGGCTCGCCTATCTGGGCACCAATGCGCGGCCTGGCATGGATGCCGAACAGCCCTTGCAGCGGTTGCTGCGGCATTTGGCCGGCAGCGATGACCTGCCCGGCGCCGAGCGTGCCATGGCCGCCCTGCGTGGCATGATGGAAGCCAGCGGCGTGCCGCTGCCGCGCACGCCCATGCTGGCCCGCCTGCTGGCCGACCCGCCGCTGCTGGAGCCTGCCTTCGTTGCGCATGAATTCCTGACACCGCATTGGCGGCCGGATTTCCACGAGGATTTATGCGCCGCCCTCGCGCCGGCCAAGCTCGATTTCCTGGGCAGCTGCAACCTGGTCGAGGCGCTGCCCGCCCTGGTCTGCAACGAGGCGCAGCAGGCCCTGATGGCGACGCTGCCGGCCGGGCCCGCGCGCGAATTCATCAAGGATCTCGGCCTGCCGCGCGGCTTTCGCGCCGATCTCTTCGTGCGCGGTGCGCGCGGGGTGGACCGCGTGACGGCGCTGGATGACATCGCACTCGCCGCCGGCATCGAACCGCCCGCCGAAGCACCGGTGCTGGAGACCGGTATCGGCCGCGCCACCCTGCCCGAAGGCGCCTGGGCACCGCTGCGCGCCGCACTCGCCCATGGTCCCGCGCGGATCGGCGCGCTGCGTGCCCTGCTGCCCGCCGAGACGCGCCCACACCCGGCCGAATTGCTGGCGCTGCTGGTGGACAGCGACATCGCGCTGCCGGTGTTCCGCGCCACCGGCCCCGCGCCGGCGGCCGATCGCTTCAACCGCGCCGCCGCCGAATTCCACGCGGCTGATCCTGGCGCGCGCGGGCATTTCGCACTCGCCTCCCCGGTTGCGGCGGGCGGCCTGCCGGCCGATGCGTTGGATTTGTCGCTTGTGGGCGAGCTGCTGGCCGGCCGCATGCCGGAGGGCGATGCGGCGCGCGAGAGGCTGACGGCCCGCCTGCCGGTCTGGCGGCGCTTCGGCATCATAGGCGCATGACGCGAAATTGATGCCGGCCGGGGGGCAAAAGGGCTGCTGCACAGGATCGCGGGTTGGGCCTATCCTTCCGCCACACACGCTGTGAGGACGCCATGGCCAAAGCTCTGCGCTACGCCCTTCCCGTCATGCTGGTC
>JAIXVH010000115.1 GCA_027483125.1 Acetobacteraceae bacterium
ACCGCGAGCCCGAGATCCGCAACCAGGCCGCGGATCAGGTCCAGCAGCTTGGCCTGCACCGAGACATCGAGCCCGCCGGTGGGCTCATCCATGAAGACCAGGCGCGGGCGGGTGATCAGCGTGCGCGCGATCTGCAGGCGCTGCTGCATGCCGCCCGAGAAATGCCGCGGGCTGTCATCCATGCGCGCGGGGTCGATCTCCACGCGCGAAAGCCAATGCGCGGCTTCCTCGCGGATCGCGCCGAAATGCCGTGCACCGGCGGCCATCAGCCGTTCGCCCACATTGCCGCCGGCAGAGACATCCATCCGCAGCGCATCGCGCGCATTCTGGTGCACGAAGCCCCATTCGCTTCGCATGAGCCGGCGCTTCGCGGCATCCGACAATGCGAGCACGTCATGCGCCACGCCATCGGCCGCGTGGTAACGCACCTCGCCCCTTGCCTGCTGCATGCCTGCCAGCACGCGCAGCAGGGATGTCTTGCCCGAGCCGCTTTCGCCGACGATCGCGACCACCTCACCCGGCCAGAGCTCGAGCGCTACATCATCGAGCGCGACAACCGCGCCAAAGCGCAGCTGCAATGCGCGGGCTTCCAACAACGCGCTCATTCGCCGCGTCTCTCGCGGCAGTAATCGGTATCCGAACACACGAAGATCCGCCCGCCCGCATCATCAGTGATGACCTCGTCGAGATAGCTCTCCTCACTGCCGCACAGCGCGCAGGCATGCGGCGCGCGGATCGGCTTGAAGGGATGGTCCTCGAAATCCAGGCTCTCCACCCGCGTCCAGGGCGGCACCGCATAGATGCGCTTCTCGCGCCCCGCGCCGAACAATTGCAGCGCCGGTGACATGTGCAGTTTCGGGTTGTCAAAGGCCGGGATGGGGCTGGGCGACATCAGGTATCGCCCATCGACCATCACCGGATGGTTGTAGCTGGTCGCGACCTCGCCATGCCGCACGATATCCTCATACAGCTTGACCTGCATCAGCCCGTAATCGGCCAGCGCATGCAGCCGCGTGCTCTCGGCCACGCGCGGTTCCAGCTTGAACAGCGGCTCGGGCATCGGCACCTGGTAGACCATCACCTGGCCTTCGCGCAGCGGTGTTTCGGGAATGCGGTGCCGCGTCTGGATGATGCTGGCCTCGCGCGTGGATTCAGTGGTGGCCACACCCGCGACCCGCGCAAAGAATCGCCGGATGGAGACCGCATTGGTCGTGTCATCGGCACCCTGGTCGATGACCTTCAGTGTATCCTCAGGCCCGATGATGCTCGCCGTGACCTGGATGCCGCCAGTGCCCCAGCCATAGGGCAGCGGCATCTCGCGCGCGCCAAAGGGCACCTGGTGGCCGGGAATGGCGATCGCCTTGAGCAAGGCGCGGCGGATCATCCGCTTCGTCGCCTCATCAAGATAGGCGAAGTTGTAGCCGCTGGTCGCATTCATGGCGCGCGCTCCGCTTCCCAGCGCGCGCGCAGGCTGCGCAGCTTCTCGAGTTCCGACTGGAAGTCGACATAGTGCGGCAGCTTCAGATGCTCGACGAAGCCCGTGCTCTCCACATTGTCGCAGTGGTACAGCACGAATTCCGCATTCTGCGCCGGGGCGGTCACCTCCTCGCCCAACTCGGCCGCGCGCAGTGCGCGATCCACCAGCGACATCGCCATCGCCTTGCGTTCGTTGCGGCCGGGCACCAGGCCATAGCCCCGGGTGAATTGCGGCGGTGCCTCGGCCGAGCCTGCGAACTGGTTCACCATCTGGCATTCGGTGACGATGATGTCGCCGATATCGATCGTGAAACCTAGCTCCGGCGGTGTGACCAGAACGGCCACCGCCCCGCTGCGAATCTCCCCCACGAAGGGATGCGCGTTGCCGTAGCCACGCTGCGTGGAATAGCCCAGCGCCAGCAAAAATCCCTCATCGCCGCGCGCCATCGCCTGCAGGCGCAGCGCCCGATTGGCAGGCAGGCGCAGCCCGTCACGCGTCAGGTCGGGCGGCTCGGCATGATGGGCTTCCTCGCGCGCCATCAGGCCTTCGGCGGCGAGCACATCGCTGACGCGGGGCATGGCGCCGACCGGCTGCTCGGCTTCGGCCGGTTGCGGTGGAACCCCGCCTGCCGCCAAGGCGAAATCCAACAGGCGGTGCGTATAGTCGAAGGTGGGGCCCAGTTGCTGGCCGCCGGGCAGATCCTTGTAGGTGGCGCTGATGCGCCGCTCCACCAGCATCGCCGCGGTGTCCAGCGGCTCGGCCGCGCTGAGCCTGGGCAGCGTGTTGCGATAGGCGCGCAACAGGAAGGCAGCTTCGGTGGTGTCGCCGCGCGCCTGCTTCAACGCCAGCGCGGCCAGTTCCGGGTCGGCACAGGCGCCCTCGGCCATCACACGGTCGACCGCAAGGCCCATTTGCTGCCGGATCTGCGCGAGCGAAATCTCCGGCACATCCGCATCGCCACGCCGCATCGCGGCCTGCCATGCATGCGCGTGGTCGATGGCCTCAGCGCCGCCCTTGACCGAGACATACATCAGCCATCCTCCCGGATGCGCGTGCTGCGCGGAATGGCCGCCAGGCTGGCGCCGCAGCACAGCACGATGTCGATGCCGCGCGGCAGCATCGGCGCGAGTGCTGTGCGCGCAGCCAAGAAACCCGCCGGAAGCCCGCTGACGACGAGCCGCGCCTCATCGCGAATCCCCGGGCCTTCCATCCGCCAGCCGGCACCCTCCCGCAGGCCATCCACGCGCAGCAGCAATGTCGCGCCATCCTGCGGTGCTTCGTCACTGCCGCATGCGAGGGCCGACAGGTCTGGCAATGGGCCGCAGGCCAGCACGAAGGCTGCGCGGCCTTGCGGCACCATCGGCGCGCCGAGATGAAAATCGAGCCAGGCGCGGGCGTCTTCGCCAGCGTCATGCCACAGCGGCGTCTCGGCATCGCATAGCGCCAGTGCGACAGCTGCCATGGCAGGCGGCAAGGGCGCGGGCGCATCGGGCAGATCGCGCAGCGTGATGACCCGGCCAGGCCTGGACATCGCATCCATCACCGCGCGGAAGGCCGATTGCGCAC
>JAIXVH010000381.1 GCA_027483125.1 Acetobacteraceae bacterium
ACGGCATGGGTGGGCGAGGTATGGCGACTTCTCCTGTGGGCGTTCGGCACGTGTTATGGCGATTCGCTCACGCAACTGCAACCATCACCCTGAATTCTCGCGCAGCACGGCCAATACGGCCGGCCCATACTTCTCCAGTTTCGATGCGCCGACGCCGGGCACATCGGCCAGACTTTCCATGCTCATCGGCCGCCGGAACGCGATCTCTGCCAGCGTCTTGTCCTGGAAGATCACATAGGCCGGAAGGCCCTGGGCGCGCGCCTGCTCGCGACGCCATTCGCGCAGCGCAGCAAAAAGCGGATCATCGCTCCCCGGCGCGGGCGTCGCGGCTGCACCGCGCGGGGCAGGTGTTGTCCGCTCCATCACTTCCGCGCGCAGCATGACCTGTTCCTGGCCCTTCAGGATCGCCCGCGCCGCCTCGGTCGGCACCAACTCATTGTGGTTCTCGACCAGCACATCCAGCGCGCCTTTCGAGACCAATTGCCGCGCCACGCCGCGCCATGCGGCTTCCGGCAGATCCTTGCCGACACCAAAGGTCGGCAGCTTGTCATGTTCGAATTGCGCGACCTTGTCGGTCATCTTGCCGCGCAGAACATCGATGATGTGCCCCAGCCCGAAACGCTGCCCGGTGCGCAGCACGGCCGAGATCAGTTTCTGCGCCGCCACCGTCCCGTCGAACAGCTTCGGCGGGTTCTGGCACACGTCGCAATGCCCGCAATCGGCCTCCAGATCCTCGCCGAAACAGCGCAGCAACGCGCGCCTGCGGCAGGTGGCGGATTCGGCCACCGCGACCATGGCGTCCAGCCGCTTCATCTCGATGAATTTCTGCTCGTCGGTGGCGGGGCTTTCGCCGATGCGGTGGCGGGCCAGCGCGATGTCACCGGCACCGAACAGCAGCAGCGCCTGGGCAGGCAGCCCGTCGCGCCCGGCGCGGCCGATTTCCTGGTACCAGCTCTCGGCGCTGCGCGGCAGGTCGGTATGCGCGACCCAGCGCACATCCGGCCGGTCGATGCCCATCCCGAAGGCGATGGTGGCCGCCATCACCACCGCATCGCCGCGCGCGAAGCGGTGATGTGCCGCGCGCTTATCCGCGGCCTCCATGCCGGCGTGGTAGTGCATCGCATCCATGCCCTGGGTGCGCAGCCATTCGGCCGTGTCCTCGGTTTTTCTCCGAGTTGCGCAGTAGATGATGCCCGCCCCCGTGCCATCGCCCGCGCGACGAATGAAGGACAGCAATTGCTTGCGCTCGGCCTCGCGCGGGGCGGCGCGGATCAGGATGTTCGGCCGGTCGAAACCACCGCGGAACACCGGCGCGTCATCGAGCGACAATTGCGCGCGGATGTCATCGACGGTCCGCGCATCCGCTGTCGCGGTCAGCGCGAGCCTGGGCGTGCGCGGGAAGCGTTCCGCGAGGCAGGTCAGCGCCCGATATTCCGGCCGGAAGTGATGCCCCCATTGCGAGACGCAATGCGCCTCATCCACCGCGAACATCGCCAGCGGCTGGTTCGACAGCGCCTCCAGCGTGCCATCCATCACCAGCCGTTCGGGCGAGACATAGAGCAGGCGCAGCCGCTCGCTTGCCATGTCGCGCCGGATGTTGCGCCGCCCCTCCTCATCCAGTTCCGAATGCAGGGCCGCGGCCACCACCCCCTGCTGGCGCAGGGCCGCCACCTGGTCCTCCATCAGCGCGATCAGCGGCGAGACCACCACCGTCAGCCCATCCAGGCACAAGGCCGGCACCTGGTAGCAGAGCGACTTGCCGCCGCCGGTGGGCATCAGCACCAGCCCCGAACCACCGCGCAGCACATGCGCGATGATCTCCGCCTGCCGGCCGCGGAAGCCTTCATGGCCGAAGACGCGCCGCAGCGCCGTCTCGGCTTCGTTCAGAATCGGATCGGAGGGCACAGCCGCAGATGGCGCGGCCGCCGCCCCCACGTCAACGGGAACAGGATGCGCCGCCGAGCACGCAGAACTTTGCGCAATGCGGATGGTTCAGCGGGACGGGACGCGCAGCCTCGGCCAATGTCGCGCCGAGTTCGAAGCGCGCATCATAGGCGATCAGCGTGCAGGCCAGCACGGCCGGCCGCGCGGCGCCGCGCCGCTTGACCACCATGCGCGCGCCCGAACACATCATGCTGTCCGGGGATTTGCCCAGGATGCCCCAGCAGGCCTCGGTGATCTCAGGCACATCGATGCGCGCATCCATTTCGGGGAAGAGCATCAGCGCCACCGGGTCATCGGCGTCGATCGGGATGGCGTGCTCGGCGAAAAGATTGCGGAAGCCCTCGCGCGCATGCGCATCGCCGAAGGCCGCACGGCCGGCGACATGGATGCGAAAGCCATGCCCGGCCAGCCAGCGCAGCCCGTCCAGCGCGATGGCGAAGCTGCCCGGGCCGCGCTCGGCGTCATGCAGATCGGCGGTGAAGTGGTCCAGGCTCACGCGCATCGTCAGCCGCGCGCCGTGCCGCGCCTGCAAGGCCAGCAGCGCGTCCTCGTGGTGGCGCATGGGCTTCATCGCATTGGTCAGCACCAGGGCGTTCAGACCGCGGCCCAGCACATCCTCCAGCATCGCCGGAAGGTCGCGGTTCATGAAGGGTTCGCCGCCGGTGAAGCCCACTTCGGTCAGTGGTTCGCCGCGCGCCGCCGCTTCATCCAGGAAGCCGCGCACCTCATCGGCACTGATATAGACCAGCGCGTCATTCTTCGGGCTGCTCTCGATGTAGCAGCCCGCGCAGGTGATGTTGCACAGCGTGCCGGTGTTGACCCACAGCGTGGACAGGCCGCCGAATGCCACCGCCGCGCGCCGCTCGCCCTTCAGCGTGGTCTCGGGGTCGCTGAACTTGCCCGGCGCCAGCGGTGCGAAGGGCGCGTTGTCGAGCGGAGGGGTCATGGATGATCCTGCGAGGCAGAGGCGATGGTGGTGTTCGTGCGGGGGGCGCGCAAGGTTACGCCATCGCCGGCAGCAGCCTTCCGCCGGCCAGGCGCAGCACGCGGTCGGGTTGCTCGACCCCCACCAGCCGATGCGTGATCAGCAGCACGGAACGCCCGCGCGTGGCGAGTTCGAGCGTCTCCAGGAAGGCGCGCTCGGTCTCGGCATCGAGCCCGCTGGTGGGTTCGTCCAGCAGCAGGAGCGGGGCGGCGGGCAACAGCGCGCGGGCCAATGCGATGCGCCGTGCCTGGCCGCCGGAGAAGCGCGCGCCGCCCTCTCCCGCCGGCGTGTCCAGCCCATCGGGCAGGGCGCGCAGCAATTCCGCCATGCCGACCTGCGCCAGCACGCGCCACAGCGCTGCATCCGGCGCCTCGGGGGCCGCGATGCGCAGGTTTTCGGCCACCGATGCATCGAAGATGCGCGCATCCTGCGTCAATGCGGCGATCCGGCCGCGCAGCGTCGCGGCCGGCAAATCCGCGATATCGACACCGCCCAGGCTGATGCGCCCGGCCTGCGGCGCGGCCAGCTTCAACAAGAGCTGCGCGATGGTGGATTTGCCCGCGCCCGAAGGCCCGAGCAGGGCAATGCGCTCGCCCTCGCGCCAGTCCAGTTCCAGGCCGTCCAGCACCGGCCGATCGGCGTCCCAGCCGAAGCGCAGCCCTTCGATGCGCAGGCCATGCCCCGCCGGACAGGCCGCGGGCACAACCGGCTCGGCCACCGGCGCGGGCTGATCGGCCAGCGCGAAGAGCCGGCTTGCCGCGGCCGCTGCGCCGGCCAGGGCTGAACCGGCGCGCGGCACCAGGCCCAGTGCCTCGGCCGCGGCGAGTGCCATGAACAGGCCCAGCACCGCCAGGCCGCCGCCGGCACTGCCGGTCGCCAGCGCCCAGCCCAGCGCGCCGATCAGCGCCAGCTGTGCCAGGAAAAACCCTGAAGCGCCGCCGATGGCGGAGCGCCGGGCGAGCCGCGCCTCGGCCAGGTGCATCTGCGACGTGGCAGCCGCCAGCCGGCCCGCCGCCCGGCCCTCGGCATTGGCCGAGAGCGTTTCAGGCAGGCCCATCAACGGGTCCAGCGCGACGCGGTTGACCGCCCCGCGCGCAGTCGCGACCGCGGCGGCCGATGTCGCGGCATCGCGCGCGAGCCAGATCGGCAACAGCAATGCCGCCGCCAAGGGCAGCGTGACGGCGGCAGCCAGCCAGGGCTCCGCGCCCAGCAGGATCGCCACCGCCAGCACCACGGCCGCGGCCGCCGCGGCGGGCAGCACGGCGCGCAGATACAGCCCGTCCAGCGCCTCGATATCGGCCACGAACCGCCCGCGCGCATCGCCGGCACTCGTCAGGCCGAGGCCGGCCGGGCGGCGTTCGGCGATGCGCCGGAAGAACCACACGCGGGTATCGGCCAAGGCGCGGAAGGCGGCCTCGTGGCTGGCCATGCGCTCGGCCCAGCGCAGGGCCGGGCGCAGCAGCATCAGCGGGCGCAGCAGCAGGATGGCGATCGCCCCGCCGCCGGCCGCCACACCCAGCGCCACGCCCTTGCCCGCCAGGGCCAGCAGCGCCACCGCCGACAGGGCGGATGCGATGGCGACCAGGATGCCCACCACCAGCCAATTGCCGCGTGGCTGCCAAAGCTCCCAGACGCGACGCAGATCAGCGAACATGGCCGGTCAATCCCCCGCCATGCGGCGGCCGCTGGCGCGGCCGGCTTCGAGTTGCAGGGTGCGGCCGGGCAGGCCGCGGAGTGCTGCCGCCGAATGCGTGGCGATGACGGCGGTGCGGCCGACGCAGAGCCTGCGGATCGCATCGAGCACCAGCTCTTCGGTGCCGGGGTCCAGGCTGGCCGTGGGTTCGTCCAGAATCACCAGCGGCGCGTCGCGCAGGAAGGCGCGTGCGAGGGCCACGCGCTGCGCCTGGCCGCCCGAGAGGCCAAAGCCGCCATCGCCGACAATGGTGTTCAGCCCCTGCGGCAGCTGGGCCGCGAATTCCATCACCTGCGCCGCCTCGGCGGCGGCCTGGATTTGAGCGGGCGTGGCGTCGGGTCGCGTCAGCGCGATGTTTTCGGCGATGGAGCCTGCGAAGATATGGGCGCGCTGGCCGACATAGGCCGAGAGGCGCCGTAATTCCGCCGGCTGCAGCAGCGCCACATCCTGGCCGTTGATGGCCACGCGCCCGGCCTGCGCGCTGCGGAAGCCCAGCAGCAACGCCAGGACCGAGGATTTGCCCGCACCCGAGGCGCCGGCCAGCAACAGCGTCTCGCCCGCGGCCAGGCTGAAAGACAGGCCGTCCAGCGCGGGCGGCCGGTCGGGCGCATAGGAGAGCCGCACCTGGTCGAAGGCGATGGTCACCCGCGGCGGGACAGTCTCCAGCCTGAGGCCGCCGGGCGCTTCATCGGCCAGCAGCGGCGCGAGTTCGGCCGCCGCCCCGCGGGCGGTCTGGGCTTCGTGATAGGCGCCGGAGAAATTGCGCAAGGGCTGGAAGAAGGCCGGCACCAGCATGATCACCCAGAGCGCGGCCACCGGATTGGGGTGCGCGGTGCCCAGATGCGCGCCATGCCGCCAGGCGAGATAGGCCAGCGTGGCGGCCGACAGGAATTCCAGGATGCCGGTGGAGAGGAAGGCGATGCGCAGCACCTTCATGGTACGTGTGCGCAATTCCTCGGCCTGGGTGGAGAGTGCGCGGGCCTCGGCATCCTGGCGGTTGAACAGGACCAGCGTGGGGATGCCGCGCACCCGGTCGGTGAAACGCCCCGACAGGCGGGCGAGCGATTCGAACTGCCGCTTGCTGGCCACCGCCGCGCCAATGCCAGCCATTGCCATGCCCACCGGCACCAGCAGCCCCATGACCAGCAGCACCAGCGCGCTGACCCAGTCGATCATGGCGACGGCGATGATGATCAGCATCGGCACCAGCAGCGCCAGCACGGCTGCGGGCAGCCATTTGGCGAAGTAGCCGTCCAGCGCCTCGACCCGTTCGACGACCAGCGTGGCCTTGTCGCCGGCGGCGCGCTGGTCGGCCGGGCCCAAAGCGAGCAGGCGCGCGAAGGCACGGGCGCGCAGATCGGCGCGCGCGGCGCGGCCGGCCGCGGCCTGGGCGATTTCCTGCCCCGCGGTCAGCAGCGCGGCGAGCAGCATCAGGGCGGCGGCACCGATCAGGTCCCACCAGCCGCCGGCATCATGGCCGAGCAAGCCGGCTACCAGCCTGGCGAAGAGCCATGCCTGCGCCACGACACAGGCCGCCACAGCCAGGCCGAGCAGCATGGGCAGGCGCGCGCGGGCGCCCAATCGGCTGGTCTCGGCCTTCAGAAGGGCCCGGCCCGGATCGGCTGCTTTGCCATTCATCGCAACGACGTTAGCAGGCTGGCGCGCGCGCTGGCAGGGTGCCGTTTGGTCGGGTATTCGGCCGACCAAAGGGACACTTGAATGACCATTCAGCTGTCGCTACATTATGTCTAGTTGAGAGCGACTCGCAACTGGGTCGCAACCGCCAGAGGGATCCCATGGGCCGCGATTTCAGCCATATCGCCCGTCGCTGCGAGCGTGCCGTGGTCACCGCCTATCGCGAATTGCGCGAGGCTGGCAGCGAGGATTTTTCGGCGTTCCAGGCCTGCACTACGCTGTACCGGGTGCACCACCCCGAGGCCTCGATGACCGAGGCGCGGCGGCTCGTGGCCGAATGGATCGACCATCATGTGGGCAAGGCGAGCCTGGCGCCGGCGCCGGGTTGCGAGTGCGATTGAAGCCGTGCCGAGGGGCTGATCGGCGCCGCCGGAAAACGAGCCTGCCCGGATCAGACCCTGATTGACGCTTGGCGTCAGCACCATGCCCCTGCCATGCTGCCCGGCAGGGAGACAACGCCATGACAATTCAACGCCGGGCCATGCTGCTGGCCCCGCTCGCCATGCCCGCGCTCGCGCAGGAGCGCTGGCCCAACCGGCCGATCCGCTTCCTGTTTCCCTGGTCCGCGGGTGGCGTGGTCGACGGCTATCTGCGACTGTGCTTCGAACAGGCCGGGCAGGAGCTGGGGCAGCCCATCGTGCTGGAAACGCGGTCAGGCGCGCGCGGCACGCTGGCCGCGCAATTCCTGGTGCAGCAGGCGCGCGGCGATGACCATGTCTTCGCGCATCATCACCTCTCGATCATCCGCCACCCGCTGCTGACGCGCGCGCGCAGCTGGGACCCGATCGAGGATTTTTCTTACGTGATCCAGCAATCTGGCTTCGTCTTCGGCATCGTGGTGCATGCGACCAGCCCCTGGCGCAGCATGGCCGAACTGATCGCCGCGGCGCGCGCCGCGCCGGGCAGGCTGACCTTCGCCACATCAGGCGTGGCCACCAGCAACCACCTGGCGATGGAGGAAATCCTGTTCCGCGACGGCGTGGAGATGGAGCATGTGGTGTTCCGCGGCGCCACCGACGCGCTGAACGCGCTGCTGGGCCGGCAGATCCACGCCATCGCTGGCTCCAACACCTGGGCGCCGGCGGTGGAGGCGGGCACGCTGCGGCTGCTCTGCGTCTGGACGCGCGAGCGGCTGGCGGCCTTCCCCGAAGTGCCGACGCTGCGCGAACTGGGATACGACATGGTGGTCACCTCGCCCTGGGGCGTGGTGGGGCCGCGCGGCCTGCCGGCGGGTGTGGTGCGCCGGTTGCATGACGCGCTGGCGCGCGCGCATCGCAGTGAGACGGTGCAGGCGCATATGCGCCGCTTCGACATGCCCGATGAATATCTGGGGGCCGAGGACTACCTGGCCTTCGCGCGCGCACAGTTCGAGCGCGAGCGTGTGTTGGTCTCGCGGCTGAACCTCAGCATCGATTGAGGGTCAGAGCTTTTCGGCCCGCTGCAACGCCATGGTGGCAACAGCATGGGCATTGGCGCTGTCATCGGCCAGTGCGTCGAGCGTGCCGCGATAGCCTTCCAGGCTGCGCTCCAGCCCGCCAACGGCGCCGCCCAGAACGGCCAGGTTCATGCGGAATTCCTGGAAGGCCATGGCCTGTTCGCCCAAAGCCGCCTCAAGGTCGCGCAGCGCGACGCGCAGCCTGTCCTCGGGCCTCTGCGGGAAGGCGATGATGGCGGCGTCGTGTTGGTCTTGTGCGGTCATTGGAATGGCTCTGGCGGCACCCGACGCGCCCCATCGCGCATCGTTTGGCTTAACGCATTCCTAACACGTCTCAAAATACGACACAACAATCTTTCTTTGTTGGAGCATCTCACGGGGCCGCAAGGCTTGCCGCCACGAACAGACTGCCCGCTGCACCCAGCGACAGCACCCAGCGCAGCCGCAGCCAGGCTCCGGACACCAGCCCCCGGCGGGCCGCGACCGTCTCCAGCCCGGCGGTGGCCAGAATCCCTGCGCCCAGCACAGGCAATGCAACCGGAAGTGGCAACAGCAGGGCAACCCAGGCCCAAAGGCTGGGCACCACGCCCCAGGCCAGGCGCTCGGCCGAGGCCTGGTCAGGCGTGGCCAGCGCCAGCCCCCAATGCACCGCACCCAGGAAGGCCAGAATCGTGGCGCCGTAAGCGGCCAGCGGGAATGCCGCCCAATGCCAGCCCAGCGCCACGGCCAGGGCACCGGCCGCGAAGGGGATCAGGCCCGCCAGACCCAGCGGCCAGGCGAGCGGAGGAAGGGCGTGGTTCATCAGGGACACATGCCATGGCGGTGGCGGATCGCAAGGCTAGGCCCTACATCCCACCCCATGGGCTTATCCTTCGAAATCCTCACCATCCTTTTGCTGGTCGGCCTGAATGGCGTCTTCGCGATGAGCGAGCTCGCTATCGTGTCCTCGCGCAAATCGAGGCTCCAGGCGATGGAACGGCGCGGCAGCCCGGGTGCGGCCGCCGCCCTCGCCCTGCAGGACGACCCGCAGCGCTTCCTGCCCACGGTGCAGGTGGGCATCACCATGGTCGGCATCGTCGCCGGTGTCTTCGGTGGTGCCGCGGTGGCAGGCCCGATCGGCGATGCCATGGACGGGCTGCCCTTCATCGGCCCCTTTGCGCATGAGCTGGCCTTCACGCTGGTGGTCATCGTCATCACGGCGCTGAACCTAGTGCTGGGTGAATTGGTGCCCAAGCAGATCGCGCTGCGCGAGCCCGAGCGGATTGCCGTCTTCGTCGCGCGCCCGATCGCCGCGCTGGCCCGCGGCACGGCGCCCTTCGTCTGGGTGCTGTCGGCCACCACCGCTTCTGTGCTTCGGCTGTTGCGGCTGCACACCCCGGTCGAGCAGAGCGTCACCCAGGATGAATTGAAGGCGGTGGTGGCCGAGGGCGCCGATTCGGGCGCGATCGAGACCCAGGAGCGGCACATGATCGAGCGCGTGCTGCGCCTGGGTGACCGCCCGGTGCGCGCCTTGATGACGCCGCGCCCCGAAGTCGCCTGGATCGATCGCAATGCCGCCCCTTCGGATATCGCTGCCTGCCTGCGCGCGCATGACGTGACGCGCTTCATCGTGGGCGATGGCAGCCCCGACCATGTGGTGGGCGTGGTCATGGCCAAGGACCTGCTGGACCAGATGCTGGAGGGCGCGCCGCTCGCCCTCGGTCCGGTGCTGCGCCAGCCCATCGTGATGCCCGACAGCCTCTCCGCGCTGGATGCGCTGGAACGCCTGAAGCAGGACCATATCGGGCTCGCGCTCGTGCTCGACGAATACGGCACCTTCGAGGGCGTGGTGACGGCCTCCGACCTGCTGGAGGCCATTGTCGGCGAACTGGGCCCCGCGCCGGAAAGCCCCAAGCCTGGTGTGGCCAAGCGCGCCGATGGATCGCTGCTGCTCGATGGCATGATGGCGTTTGACGAATTGCGCGTGCGGCTGGAACTGCCCGAGCCGCCGCATGCGGGCATGTACCACACGGTGGGCGGGCTGATGCTGGACCTGCTGGGCCGCGTACCCCGAGAGGGCGACCGCATCCTCTGGGGCGGCTGGCGCTTCGAGGTGCTGGACATGGATGGCCGCCGCGTGGACAAGGTGCTGGCAAGTGAGGAAACTCCCCCCGTGGCCGGTTGAGGCCCGCGGGCAGCGAGAGGCAATGCGATGACCATTCCGGCGATCAACGAGTCCCTGCGCGCCCGCGCCGAGGCCTTTGCCCGCGAACACGTCGCCCCGCGCGCGGCCGCGATCGACGCGGCGCGCGAGTACCCCTGGGACATCGTGGAGAAGCTGGCGCAGGCCGGCTTCATGGGCATGTCCATGCCGGCCGAATGGGGCGGGCAGGGCGCCTCCTTCCTGGATGTGGCCGTCGTGGTGGAGGAGATGGCCAAGGCCTGCACCGTGACCGCGCGCATCGTGGTCGAGGGCAATATGGGCGCCATATCCACCATCATGGCCTATGGCTCTGAGGCGCAGAAAGCCTGGGCGTCGAAGCTGGTGCTGGCCGGCGACAAGCCTGCCATCTGCATCACCGAGCCCGATGCCGGCTCGGACGCCACCGGCATGACCACGCGCGCCGAGAAGCGCGGCGATCGCTGGATCATCAATGGCGTGAAACACTGGATCACCGGCGCTTCCGTCAGCCGCGTGCATCTGATCTTCGCGCGTGCCTTTGACGAGCAGGGGCGCGATCTGGGCATTGGCGGCTTCCTTGCCGAGCGCGGGCAGAAGGGCCTGGAGATGACGCGCCGCGAGACCACCATGGGCCTCTGCGGCATGCCCGAGGGTGAGTTGACCTTCACCGATCTCGAGGTGGCCGACGAGATGCTGATCCGCCCGCCCGGCGGCTTCGCGCGCGGCTTTGCGCAACTGATCAACGCCTATAACTCGCAGCGCGTGGGCGCGGGCACGGTGGCGATGGGGATCGCGGCCGGGGCCCTGGACCACGCCATTGAGTGGGTGAAGGGCCGCGAGCAGTTCGGCCGCCCGATCGGCGAGTTCCAGGGGCTGCAATGGATGATCGCGGATATGCGCACGCAGCTGACCGCCTCGCGGCTGATGCTGCATGCCGCGGCCGCCTCACGCGGGCCGAATGGCAGCCTCTTCCCTGATCCGGACCTGGCGGCGCAGGCGAAGATCTTCGCCAGTGAAGCGGCGATCCGCATCGTCAATGACAGCCTGCAGCTGTTCGGCGCGCGCGGCTATGGGCGTGAATTCCCGCTGGAGCGCATGGCGCGCGATGTGCGCATGTTCACCATCGGCGGCGGCACGGCGCAGGTGCTGCGCACGCTGGTGGCGAGCAAGGCGCTGGGCTGGAAACTGCCGCAGACGCGGGTGCAGCCGGCGCAATTGCCCAGGCAGGCGGCGGAGTAGTCACCGCTCCATCAGGCGCGGCATCAGCTCCACCAGGTTGCACGGCTTGTGCCGTGCATCCAGCTGGAAGCGCAGGATGTCGTCCCAGGCGTCCTTGCAGGCCCCGGTGCTGCCCGGCAGCGCAAACAGGTAGGTGCCGCCCGCAACCCCGCCGATGGCGCGCGACTGGATCGTGGACGTGCCGATCTTCTGGTAGCTCAGCATCCGGAACAGCTCGCCGAAGCCCTGGATTTCCTTCTCCAGCACGCGGCCCATGGCTTCGGGCGTCACGTCGCGGCCGGTGATGCCGGTGCCGCCGGTGGTGATGCCGCAATCCACTTCAGGATTGGCGATCCATTCGCGCAACACGGCTTCGATCAGCGCGCTGTCATCGCGCACGATGCGCCTGTCCACGCAGTGATGCCCGGCCGCTTCGATGCGCGCGACCAGCGTGGCGCCGGAGGTGTCATTCTCCAGCGTGCGGGTGTCGCTCACCGTCAGCACGGCGATGTTCACGGGCTTGAAGGGCAGGGCTTCGTTGATCGGCATGGGCGCAGCATAACCCGTAGCACCCGGCCGGGCCATCACTGGGCGCGGGCGATCCTGGTGTTGGTGCGCAGCATCACCTCAACCTCCTGCACGCCGGCAAACCGGGGAAAACTGCCGGCGGCCAATTGGTCCAGGCTGGCGGCGGGCAAGCCCAGCCGCGAGGCATAGATCCATTGGAAGGCCAGCACATGCTGCACGAATTGCCGTGTCTCGGCGATCGGGATGCTTTCGATGAACAGCAGCGGGTCGTCGCGGTGGCGGCTGGCGGGCAGCCAGCGCAGCATCCCGCCCAGGCCCGCATTGTAGGAGGCGAGCAGCCTGATCAGGTCGCCGCCGACCGCATCATGGCGGGCCAGATAATGCACATAGCGCTGCCCGAGTTCGAGGCTGAGGGCCGGCTCGTGCAGCCGTGACACGCCCGGCCCGCGCAATGTGGGGTCATTGGCCAGGTAGCTGGCGGTCGCCGGCATCAATTGCAGCAGGCCGCGGGCGCCGGCGCGCGACACCGCCGTCGGGTCGAAGCGGCTCTCCTGCAGGGCCAGCGCGTAGAGCAGCGCGGGGTCCACGCGGAACCCGCCCTCGGGCATCAGCATGGGCAGCGGGAAGCGGGCGAAGTCGCGCGGGCGGCCATCGGCGGTTTGCGCAGCGGCCGCGACCTGCGCGGCCAGGGCCGTCATGCCGGCCTGATGCGCGAAGACGGTGATGGCCTGGCCCAGCATCGGGTTGCCACGGCCGCGGCGCCACAACAGGCGAAGTTCGGCCTCGGCGCGGGCGCGTTGGCCGATCTGCAGCAAGGCGATGGCGCGCCAGCCGCCGGGGGTTTCGGCCAAGGCATCGGTGTCGGGCTGGGGTGAATCCCAGGCGAAGCCATTGGGCAGGCCGAGCGTGCGGCGCGCGAGCAGGCCATAGAAGGTGCGCGGCTCCTGCGCCGCCTGCAGCATCCAGCCGATATAGGCCTGCGGGCGGCGGGCGCGCACGGCGGCACGCGCTGTCCAGAAGGCGGCCTGTGAGCGGAAGGCGGGGCTGCCGCCCTCGGCGCGGGCGGCGGCTTCGAACAGGGTCTGCGCATCCGCGTAATGGCCGAGCGCCCAGGCGGAAAGGCCGCCGGCAAAGGCCGCTTGGCCATTGGGCGCGCGTTGCAGCGCGGTGCGGGCGGTGGCCAGGGCCGCTTCATCCTGCCCGGCGCGGAATTTGGAATGCGCGATCTCGGCCAGCAATTGCGCGGCATAAGGGGCGGCGATGCCCCGGGCATCCAGGACCGCCTGCACGGCGGCGGGGCGCTGGCCGCTGGCCAGGCGCTCGCGCACCATGCGGTCCAGCGCGGTATTGCGCGCCAATTGGGTGCTGCCGCGTTCCTCTGGCGGGGTGTCGGCGATGCTCGCGGGCATGTCGGGCGGGGGCGGCATGGCGGCACCGCGCGGCAAGCGCCGGGCGAGCAGGGCGTGCAGCCCGGCGGCGTCCGGATGGTCGGCATGGTCGGTCAGCCAGGCCTGCAATTCGGGCACCGCCACCTGGTCGGGCGCGCGCAGGTAGCGATCCGCCAGGAGATGGCCCAGCAGGCGGCGGTCATCCAGCGCCACGGCTTCGCGCTGGGCGGCGGCATTGTCGCCGCGCAGCTGGGCGGCGAAGGCACGGCGCATGCGCTGCGCATCGGCCGCCGTCAGCACCTGGGGAAGGGGGGTGGCGCGGGGGGCGTCTCGCTCGGTGATGGCTTGCGCCTTGGCGGTGGTGCCAAGGCCCAGGCCGATGACGGCGGCGAGCATCAGCCCACCAAAGCCAAACCGTTGCGAGGCGCTTTCCGCAGAGAGGACAGCACACATTGCGGCGCGGGGCATAGTGACTTGTGGCGTGCTTGGCAACAGTGAAGGTGGAAATCACCCAATCATGATGCAGTGCAGTATCGCAACTTTTTGGCGAATGGCCTCAATTTCAATGCCTTGAGTCAGTCTGCCCAGATTTGGCCGTAATTGTATTTTCCGTGATGTGGCGGTGCAGCAGCAGCCAATCATGCCAAGCATCCTTCTTGGCGGCGGGGCTGCGGAGCAGATAGGCGGGGTGCAGGGTGGCGAGCGCCGGCATCACTTGGGCATCACCAATCGTTACTTGATGCCAACGACCGCGGAGCCTGGTGATACCCTCCTTGGCGGCCAGCAATGTCTTGGCCGCGGTGCCGCCGAGCAGCACGATCAGCGCCGGTTGGGCGAGCTGGATGTGCCGCAGCACGAAGGGCAGAAAGAGCTGCATTTCGGCATCCGTCGGCGTGCGGTTTCCAGGCGGGCGCCATGGCAGGATGTTGGTGATGTAGACCTGCGGGCCGCGGGCCAGGCCGATGCTGGCCAGCATGCGGTCCAGCAACTGGCCCGAGGCGCCGACGAAGGGTTTTCCCTGGCGGTCCTCATCGGCGCCGGGGGCCTCGCCCACCAGCATGATCGGCGCGCCGGCGACCCCATCGGCGAAGACCAGTTGCGTGGCTGTTTCGCGCAGCGGTGAGGCCGCGAATTCCTGCATCGCCTGGCGCAGTTCCGACAGGTTGCGCGCGCCGGCGGCCAGGCTGGCGGCCGCTTGCGTGGCGGGCGGAACGGGGCGCAGCGCGGGTGTGGCTGCCGTGCCCCCAGTTGGCGTGCCCCCCGTTGGCGCGGCGGTGGTTGGCGCGGTGCCGGTCAGGGCGGGCGCGGCGGCGCGCGGCGCGATGCCCGGCGGCGCCTCGGCCAGCGCTTCGTCAGCGCCCCAATCCAGTTGCAGCCGCAATGCCGCCAGCAGTGCTGCCTGATCTTCGCTCATCCGTCCCGCATGGGTTTCGTGCCCCGTCACGTCGTCTATATGGGAAGGGCCGGCAAGAGGGGAGCAAGCCATGTCCGAACGCGAAGCCATGGAATTCGACGTGCTGATCGTGGGCGCGGGGCCGTCGGGCCTGGCGGCCGCCATCCGGCTGAAACAGCTCTCGCCCGAGACCAATGTCTGTGTGGTGGAGAAGGGCTCGGAGGTCGGCGCGCATATTCTCTCGGGCGCGGTGATGGAGCCGCGGGCGCTGGATGAACTGATCCCCGATTGGCGCGATGACCCGCCGGCATTGGCCACGCCCGCCGCCGAGGACCGGTTCATGTTCCTGACCGAGACCCGCGCCTTCCGGCTGCCGACGCCGCCGCAGATGCACAACCATGGCAACTACGTGGTCTCGCTGGGCAATGTGTGCCGCTGGCTGGGCGCCAAGGCTGAGGCGCTCGGGGTTGAGATATATCCGGGCTTCGCGGCTTCGGAGACGATCATTGAGGATGGCGTGGTGAAGGGCGTCGTCGCTGGCGTCATGGGCATCACGCGCGGTGGCGAGGAAGGGCCGAACTACCAGCCCGGGATGGAGCTGCGCGCCACCTACACCATGTTCGCCGAGGGCTGCCGCGGCAGCCTGACCAAGAAGCTCTTCGACACCTTTGGCCTGCGCGAGGGCGTGCAGCCGCAGACCTATGGCATCGGCATCAAGGAGCTGTGGCAGATCCCCAAGGAGAAGCACACGCCCGGCCTGATCTGGCATTCCACCGGCTGGCCGATGAAGACCGACACCTATGGCGGGTCCTGGCTGTACATGCTGGGCGAGGACCTGGTCAGCGTGGGCTTCGTGGTGGGGCTGGACTATCCGAACCCCTGGCTGTCGCCCTTCGACGAATTCCAGCGTTTCAAGACGCACCCGGCGGTGCGCGGCATGCTGGAAGGCGGCAAGCGCATTGCGTACGGGGCACGAGCGCTGAACGAGGGCGGGTTCCAGTCCATCCCGAAGCTGGTCTTCCCTGGCGGCATGCTGATCGGCGATGGCGCGGGCTTCCTGAATGTGCCCAAGATCAAGGGCACGCATACGGCGATGAAGTCGGGCATGGTGGCGGC
>JAIXVH010000043.1 GCA_027483125.1 Acetobacteraceae bacterium
GCGATCGACCTCGGCGCGCCCTTCGATGCGATGATCGGGCGGCTCTACGAACGCGCGCTGGTGGCGCGGTTGCTCAAGCCGTGACGGCCCGCGCCCGATCGTTGGAGGCGATAGCCGGAGACGTGAATCGGTCGCGCATCGTCACGTTCGGCTCGGCCAATGCCGACATCATCTTCCGCCTCCCCACCCTGCCCCGCCCCGGTGAGACCGTGCTGGGTCAGGCGCCGCCGCCCATGCCCGGCGGCAAGGGACTGAACCAGGCCATCGCCGCCGCCCGCGCCGGCGCGCAGGTGGCCTTCGCGGGTGCTGTCGGCGATGACCCGCATGGCGAGATGCTGCGCGAGGCGCTGACCCAAGCCGGCGTGGACACCGCCATGCTGGCCCATGTGGCAGCACCCACCGCCATCGCCTGCGTCATGACCGACGCCGAAGGGCGCAACCAGATCGCCGTGGCGTCGAACGCCAACCGCCAGGCGCGCGCCGCCGCCATTCCGGATGCGGCGCTGCGCGACGCCATGCTGCTGTTGCAGATGGAAGTGCCGCCGGCCGAAAACGCCGCCCTGCTGCGGCGCGCCCAGGCGCTGGGTGCGCGCGTCATCCTCAACCTCGCCCCGGCCGCCGCGCAGCCGGAACTGTCGGCCGCCGCCTACATCATCGCCAATGAGGAGGAGGCCGCCTGGCTCGCCGCGCAGCACGCCACCACGCCGGATGCGGCGGCGCTGTCGGCAGCACTCGGCACCACAGTCATCCGCACCCTGGGCGCGGCCGGCGCCGAGGCACCGGGGCTGCGCGCCGCCCCATTCACCGTGCCGGTGGCCGACACGGTGGGCGCCGGTGATGCCTGGTGCGGCGCCTTCGCGGCCGCCCTGGCCGAGGGCGCGCCCTTGCCCGCCGCCATGCGCTTCGCCAATGCCGCGGGCGCGCTGGCCTGCACGCGCATTGGCGCCGCGGCACCCAGCCGCGCGCAGATCGAAGCCCTGAGTGACCGTTTGTGAATGCTGGCGGCGGAGGATGGGCGAGGGATTTTTCGTCCCTGAAAGGCGCTGAACGCAGCCGATGCTTGTTGCATCGGCAAGTTCAGCAACGCATCAGGGGCGGGAAAAACCCGCGCAGCCGACCCGCCAGCATTCTCAAACGGTCACCTACAGCCAGCGCCTGACCCGCGCCTGATAGGCCGCGTATTCCGCGCCGAAGCGCGTGGCGAGATAGGCTTCCTCCCGCCGGACCACCGCGAAATCCAGCCACAGGAAGACGGCACCCACCGCCACCCAGCCCCACAGCGTGCCCCAGTACAAGGCCACGCCCGCCAGGAACATCACGAAGCCCAGATAGATCGGGTTGCGCCCCCAGCGGAATGGCCCGGCCTGCACCATCGCGGCATCGGGCTTGTCGGGGCGCGGGTCATTGCCGGCGCGCACCAGCACCAGAAGCGCCCAGCCGATCCAGGCGACGGCTAGGAATACCACCATGCCGCCCAGGCCGGGCGCGGGCGGGCCCAGCTGCACGCGGAACACCTGGTTCAGCACCCAGGCGGCCACCAAGCCCACGGCCACCACCACCGGCGGCGGCAGCTTCACGCCAGGGCCTTCAGACATCGGCGGTGGCGGGCAGCGCCATCCAGGGGGCGGGGGCCGGGGTCAGCGTGGCGTCACCACAGGCCAGGGCCGGCGCGGCCGTGGCGCCCAGGCGCAGCAGCGCAATCCCGAGCGTGCCGCGGCCGCTGCGCATCTCGCCCTGCTCGGCGCCATCCAGCGTGATGGGCGTGCCGGGTGCGGGCAGCGGGCCGGCCACGCGCACCGGCACCAGCCGGCGCTTGACCAGGCCGCGATACTTGGTGCGCGCGGTCAGCTCCTGGCCCATGTAGCAGCCCTTCTCCCAGGAGACGCCGTGCAGCTCGTCGAAGCCGGCCTCCAGCAGCACGGTCTGCTCGGCGCGCAGATCGGCGCTGCCATCGGGCAGGCCGAGGGCCAGGCGATGCGCGTCGTATTCGGCTGACAGATCGGGGGCCGCACCGCCGATGGCGCGCCAGCCGGCTTCGGGCAGGCGCGGGTCGGGCACGGCGTCAGGCGGCGGCGGCGCATCGCCCCAGCCGACCAGGACAGGCTGCGCCGTCTCGCGCAACGCCACCTTCGAGCGCAGCCTGAACTTGGACAGGCGCTGCACCAGCATGGGCGCATGCGCGGCCTCGCAATCCAGCAGCAGCGCATCATCCGTCGCATGGATGAAGAAATCCGCGAGCCACTTGCCCTGCGGCGTCAGCAGCGCGGCGAAGACCGCGCGCCCGCGCGCTGCCCGCGCCACGTCATTGGAGACCAGGCCTTGCAGGAAGGTGACACGGTCCTCGCCGGTGATCTCGACAACGGCGCGGGCGGGAAGCTGGGAGACAGGCATGCAGCGGATGTGGCAGCCCGCGCGGCGCGGTTCAACCGGTGCCGAGCTTGCGTTCGTAGTGCTTGAAGTATTTGTCGGTGACGAGGTCGGTCTTCACCACGATCGACACATCGGTGGTGTTGAACGGCACGTCCAGCACCGCGCCATCGCCCACGAATCCGCCCAGGCGCAGATAGCCCTTGATGAGCGGCGGCAGGTCCAGCAGGGCGCGCTTGGCGTCGTAGGATCCGGCGGCCAGGCGGTCCATCGACACGAAGCGCTCGGCCACGGCGCGCGGCCGCAGTTCCGGCGGCGCCAGATGGTGGTGGTACAGGTAGGAAAGCTGGGCGGCGTTGGCGTCCAGGTCGATGCCCGGCAGGGAGGCGCAGCCGAACATCAGCGCGATGCGGTGGTGGAACACATAGGCAGCGATCCCCTGCCACAGCAGTTGCAATGTGCCGCGCGTGCGGTGATCCGCATCCACGCAGGAGCGGCCGAGTTCCAGGATTTCGCCCGGAAACGCCTCCATGGCGGAGATGTCGTATTCATCGGCGCTGTAGAAGCGGCCCATCTTCTCGGCCGCCACCCGGCGGATCAGCCGATAGGTGCCGACAACCGCCGAGGCACCCTCGCCACGGTCATGGTCCAGCACCAGAAGGTGGTCGGCCACCGCATCGAAGGCGTCTGATTCGAGGCCCGTGGCGCGCGCGGTCGCATCGGCCTGCGCGCCCATTTCACTGACAAAAACCTGGTAGCGCAGCCGCTGGCTGGCCTCGATCTCATCGGCGGAGGCGGCGATTCGCACGCCCAGATTGCCGGCGCGGATTTCCTCGAAGGGCAGGTTCATTTGGACTTCTTCGCTGGCGATTCGGCGCGGCGGGCGAAAAGCTGCAGCCGCACATCGACTAGCGCAAAGCCGAGGCGCGCTGCGATGCCGGCCGCGACCTGTTCCAGCGCCTCGTCCTCGAACTCCAGGAC
>JAIXVH010000002.1 GCA_027483125.1 Acetobacteraceae bacterium
CACCATGATGCCGAGCAGCGTGGCGCCGAAGGTGTAGACCAGCGCCTTGGGCGTGACGAAGCCCAGGATCGACACGCCCAGCATTTCCAGGCCTTCGAACATCAGGGCAGCCGCACCAGAAACAGTTCCTGAAATATCAGCGTGACGGCGGCCGCGGCTCCCGCCGCGATCAGCGCCGCCTGCAACGCCCCGCGCGCCAGCGTGCCGGCCGCGCGGCGTTCAGGCCATTCGAAGACCATGATCGCGCCGAAGACGAAGCCCGCCGCCGCCAGCCAGAACGGCACCCCCGAACCCACCACGCCTGCGCCGAAGGCCAGCGTCATGGCGATCGCAGCGGCCACGCGCCAGGGCTCGGCCGGCGGCGGTGCCTCGGCCGCCACCGGGCGGCGGACCAGCAGCACCAGGCCGAAGATCGCGATCACCAGGCCCAGCAGCCCGGGCACCAGCCCCGGTACCGTCCAGGGGTTGATGTGCTGCTGCTCCAGCCGGTCCATCCGCCAGGATTCGGCGGTGATCGCCACGCCCAGCAGCACCCAGAACAGACCGAATTTCCGGTCCGTGCCGGTCACAGGCGCTGGATGCCCACCGTGTCCGGAGAGACGCGCGCGGTGCCAGCATCGAAGTACAGCCAGGCGGTCTGCCGCACCATCACCCAGGCCGCGTCATGCGCCGCCTGGCCATGCAGCGGGCCGAAGACGGCGGCGCGGTTCTGCGCGTATTCCTGCAAGCGCGCGCTGTTGCGGATGCGGCTTTCCCAGACCTGCGTCATGGAGGCGACGATGTGTTCCGGCACGCCGCGCGGCGCCCAGATGCCGAAATAGTTCAGCGGTGCCGGCATGTTCGGCAGCCAACGCCGCACCGAGGGAATTTCGCCAAAGCCGGCGAGCGTGATCGGATTCTCCGCCTGCACCGCCAGCGGGATCAGGCGGCGGCCGCGGATCATCTCCGCCATTTCCACCAGCAGTTGCGCCACCACCGGCACTTCGCCCGCAACCGCGGCCAGCACCGCGGGGTTGCCGCCATCATAGGTGGCGTGGCGGTAGTTCACACCTGGAGCCGATTGGCGGATCGTCTCCATCATATTGCGCCCGGCGGACGACACGCCGGCGGTGCCCACGGCGATGTCGCGCCGCTGTTGCAGCGCCTGCAGAAGCTGGCCGAAATCGCGAAAGCCCGAGGCCGGATTCACGCTGATCGTGTTGACGTTGGCCACCGTGAAGAACAGGTGCCAGTCGCGCAATTCGGTATCGAGCAGGCCCAGCACCTTGTAGCAGCCGACATCCACCGCGGCACCCGCCGCCCAGGTCATGCCATCGCGCGCCGCCTGCAACACATTGCGCGTGCCGATGGAGCCCGAGGCGCCTGGCTGGTTCACCACGACGAAGCGCTGGCCGAAGGCTTCCTCCAACTCCACCGCGACGACGCGCGCCATCTGGTCGGTGGAACCGCCGGCGGCCCAGGGGACAATCAGGGTGACGGGTCGATCAGGGCGCCAGCTGCTGCCCTGCGCCTGCACCATCGCGGGTGCGGCCAAAGGGGCGACAACAGTTGCGGCCATCAGGCTGCGGCGGGTGGTGGACATGGTCTTTTCCTTCCTCACTTTGCGCCGATGGTGCGTCCGTGCGGGCCGGCGCGTCAACCAAACTCGGGGCCTGCGAAGGCGAAGTTTTGTCCAGGTTTCGTGGGCGGCAGGGCGCCCAGCACCATGCGGGTGAAAGGCCGCTGCGGCGAGGCGCCATGCGCGCCGAGCCAGGCTGCAACCGGCGTTGCGGCATCGGCCAGATCCAGCACGGCAGGCCGGCCCAACCCGCGGCGTGCGGCGGCAATCAGCGCCATCGCGGTGGCTGCATCCTGCGCGACAACCGGCCCGATCTGCGGCGCGCGCAGCCCATCGCGCGCCAGCACAAAACCTCTCGGCGCGATGAATGCGCCGGCCGGTGCGCGCGCGGCGAAACCCCGCAGCAATGCGGCGCGGGGTGCACCGAAGGCGGCGCCATCCAGCGCCAGGATGGCCGGCCAGTCATCGCCCGTGACGGCGCGTGGCGCGACTTCGGCAGGCGCGGGCAGCGCGTCCGGCACGGCCCAGCGCGCAAAGCCCAGCACGTCACGAAAGCCGAGTTGCCGGTAGACCTCGCGCCCCGCGGGCGTGGCATCCAGCGCAATGCCAGCCACGCCCTGAAGCCGTTCGGTGGCCCATCGCATCAGTGCCGTCGCAAGCCCCGCCCGCCTGCGATCGGGCCGCACCAGCACCATGGAAATCCAGGCGAGACCTGGCCCGAAGCGCAGCACCGCTGCGGTCGCGGCCAGGCAATGCGGGTCATCATCATCGATGACCTGCACCGCGCCGTCGCGCAGGAAATGCCGCCAATCCGCGGTCACCTGGTTCCAGCCGATCCGCGCGGAGAGCGCGGCGGCACGTGGCAGATCGGCTTCGGTGGCGAGGCGCATCCGCGAAGCCTCCCCGTCCCGGGCGCGGCGTCAAGCATCCGGGCTGGACGTGGCGCGACGCCGGGCGCAGGAATCGCTCATGGGGGAGAGCGCCTGATGCGGATATCGCTGTGCAACGAGGTGGTGGCCGCCCTGCCCTTCGCGGAGCAGGCGAAGCTTGCCGCCGCACTCGGCTATGACGGCCTGGAAGTGGCACCCTTCACGCTGGATGCGGATGCACCGCATCTGCTGCCTGCCGCACGCGTCGCCGAATTGCGGCGCATCGCCGAGGGCGAGGGCGCGCCAATCACCTCGCTGCATTGGCTCCTGGTCGCACCCGCGGGGCTGTCCATCACCAGCGCGGACGCCACGCTGCGCGCGCGCACGCTGGATGTGATGCAGCGGCTGATCGCGCTGGCCGCCGGCTTGGGCGCCACCTTGCTGGTGCATGGCAGCCCCAAGCAGCGGCATGTCGCGGCCGATGGCGATGCCGCGCGCGCCGAGGAAGCGATGGCACGCGCCGGCGAATGGGCCGCAGCCCACGGCCTGACCTATTGCCTGGAGCCGCTCGATGCCGGGCAGACCAATTGGGCGCGCAATCTGGCCGAGGCGATGGAGATCGTGCGGCGCGTGGGCAACCCGGCCCTGCGCACCATGCTGGATGTGAGTGCCGCCGGAAATGGCGAGGTCGAACCCGCCGCCGAATTGCTGCGCCGGCACATCCCTTCCGGGCTGATCGCGCATGTGCATCTGAACGATCGCAACCGCCGCGCGCCCGGCCAGGGCAGCGATCGTTTCGGCCCGGTTTTCGCGGCGCTGCGCGAGACCGGGTATGGCGGATTCTGCGCCGTCGAACCCTTCGATTACCACCCCGATGGCCCGAGCTCCGCCGCGCGCGCCATCGGCTACCTACGAGGAATCCTGGACGCATGAGCAACGCGCCGCGCTTCAACCTGGTCGAGACGCAAAGGCTGGAATGGCCTTTCAAATTGCGGCTGCCATTCCGCTTTGGCGTCATCACCGTCACCCATGGCAGGCAGGCGGTGGTGCGCGCGCGCATCAGGCTGGCCGATGGGCGCGAGGGCTGGGGGATGGCAGCCGAAAGCCTGGCGGCAAAGTGGTTCGACAAGAACCCCGCGCTGTCGGATGCGCAGAACGAACAGCAGTTGCGCCGCGCGCTGGAACTGGCCGAGGCCGCGACGCAGGGCGCCGACACCGCCTTCGGCCATTTCGCCAATTCCTATGCGGCGGTGACAGCCGCGGCGGGGGCGGAATCCCTGAACCCGCTGGTGGCGAGCTATGGCCGCGCGCTGCTGGACCGCGCCATGCTGGACGCGTTGCTGAAGCTGCATGGCGTGTCGTTCTGGGACGGCATGCGGGCGAATATCGGCGGCATCGGCGCGCATGATGTGGCACCCGATGTGGCGGGTTTCGACCTGCCGCGCATGCTGGCGGAGGCGCAGCCGCTGCGGCGTTTGCACGCGCGGCACACGGTGGGGCTGGTGGACCCGATCACCGCTGCCGATCATGCCGAACGGGTGAATGACGGCCTGCCCGAGACGCTGGAGGAAGTGGCGAACGGCTATCGACCTCGGTACTGGAAA
>JAIXVH010000380.1 GCA_027483125.1 Acetobacteraceae bacterium
GAAGGTCGGCAAGAAGGAATTCGCCGATGCGGTGGCGCGTGTGGCGGCGATCTCCTCGGCGCGCTCGCGGCCGGTGAAGCTCTCGGTCGGGCCGAACCTGCTGGTGCTGGAAGCGTCCAGCGCCGAACAGGGCCAGGCGCGCGAGGAGCTGGATGATGGCAGCGTGGAATACAGTGCCTCGCCGATCGAGATCGGCTTCCAGGCGCGCTACCTGGCCGACATCACCGAGCAGATCGGCGATCGCGTGCAGTTCGAATTCGCCGATGGCAACAGCCCGACGGTGGTAAAGGATGCGGCGCGGCCGGAGGCGTTGTTCGTGCTGATGCCGATGCGGGTGTGATAGGATGGCGGCGGAGGGCCAGCCATGAACATCCCCCTTGCGCGCCGCTGGGAAGGCTTCGTCGAGGAACAGGTTCGATCCGGTCGTTTCACCTCGGCCAGTGACGTGATCGAGGAGAGCCTGCGCCTGTTGCAGGCACGCGATGAACAGCTGTCTGAACTGCGCGCGCATATCGAGGCGGCCATCGCCGAGGGCGGCGAATACACGGCCGAGGATGTGACGCGCATACTGGCTGAAGACGCCGCCGAACTGCGCCGCAACGGACCCTGATGGGTGCGAAGCCTTTTCTTTCGCGCATCCGCGCAGCGCGACCTGCGTGCGATCCAGCGCTACATCGCCAAGGCCAGCGGGCAGGTCGCCAGTGGTGAAGGCTTCGCGCTGCAGCTGGTGGCGCAATGTGCGAGGCTTGCCGCATTGCCAGGGACGCTCGGGCGCGCGCGGCCTGAGTTGCGCGCCGATCTGCGCAGCGTCAGCGTGAAGGGCTACAGCATATTCTTCGAATACACCGATGATGCGTTGGTGGTCGTGGCCATCGTGAACGGCCAACGCGACATGGGCGCATTGTTCCAGCGGGATCGATGACCTCCCTCGCCCTCACCCGCCTGACGCTCACCGATTTCCGCAGCTACGCCGCCGCCACGCTGCCCATCGCCGCGCGTATGGTGCTGCTGACTGGCGCCAATGGCGCGGGCAAGACCAACCTGCTGGAGGCTGTCTCGCTGCTCGGCCCGGGCCGTGGTTTGCGGGGCGCGCGGGTGCAGGAACTGGCGCGGCTGGGTGCCACCGGCTGGGCCGTGGCCGGCCGTTTCGAAGGCGCCTGGGGGCCTTTCGAGATCGGCACCGGCACGCCCCCCGAAGGCCCTGCCGAACGCCGTGTCTTTCGCCTGGATGGCGCGCCGGCCCGCAGCCAGGCCGAGCTTGCCGAACGCACCGCCGCCGTCTGGCTGACACCGCAAATGGACCGCCTGTTCCAGGAGGGTGCGTCGGGCCGTCGCCGCTTCCTGGACCGCCTGGTCTGGGCGCTGGAACCCACCCATGCGCGGGAGGTCGCGGCCTATGACAACGCCATGGCGCAGCGCAACCGGCTGCTAGCGCAAGGCGGCGACCAGGCATGGCTGGCGGCGCTGGAGGATGCGATGGCGCGGCATGGCGTGGCCGCCACCGCCGCGCGCCGCGCGCTGATCGCGCGGCTGAACGCCACGCCGGCCATGGCGGGCTTCCCCGCCGCCATCCTGGGCCTGCGCTGCGGCACCGCCGATGCGCTGGCCGCTGGGCCCGCGCTGGCCGCCGAGGACGCGCTGCGCGACGCCCTGCGCGCCGCCCGAGCGCGCGACCGCGCCGCCGGCGCCACCGTCGAAGGCCCGCACCGCGCGGAGCTGGAGATGATCCATGCCGGCACCGCCATGCCCGCCGCCCTGTGCAGCACCGGCGAACAGAAGGCGCTGCTGGTCGGCACGGTGCTGGCCCATGCCGGGCTGATCCAGGCCGCGCGCGGTTTCGCGCCGTTGCTGCTGCTGGATGAGGTGGCCGCGCACCTCGATGCCGGGCGGCGCGAGGCATTGTTCGCCGCACTTGCCGCACTGCCCGCGCAGGTCTGGCTGACGGGCACCGAGGCCGATGTTTTCGCCCCCCTGCGCGGCGCCGCGCAGCGCTTCGATGTCACCCCCGGCGGGGTTGCGGAAAGCGCCACCTGGCCCATGGCCTGAACCGCGCATTTCTGCTATGTGACATGACGCGCGAAAGCGCTGTTTTCCAAGGATTTGCGCCGCATCATGAGTGACCCTGTCGAACCCGCGAATGGCGATGCCTATGAGGCCTCCTCGATCACCGTCCTGCGCGGGCTGGAAGCGGTGCGCAAGCGCCCTGGCATGTATATCGGCGACACCGATGATGGCTCGGGCCTGCACCACATGGCCTTCGAAATCATCGACAATTCGGTCGATGAAGCGCAGGCCGGATTCGCGTCGCGCGTGGACCTGATCCTGAACGGCGATGGCAGCGTGACCGTCACCGATGATGGGCGCGGCATCCCGGTGGACATGCACGCGGAGGAAGGCGTTTCGGCCGCCGAAGTGGTGCTGACGCGGCTGCATGCGGGCGGCAAGTTCAACCAGAATTCCTACAAGGTCTCGGGCGGTCTGCACGGCGTGGGTGCCGCCGTGGTCAACGCGCTGTCCGAATGGATGGAAGTGCGGATCTGGCGCGGCGGCTTCGAGCATTTCATCCGCTTCGAACATGGCGAGACGGTGCAGCCGCTGAAGGTGGTCGGGCCGTCGGACCATGCCTCGGGCACCGAGGTCACCTTCAAGCCGAGCAGCGGCACCTTCACCAAGACCGAGTATGATTTCGCCATCCTGGAACGGCGTCTGCGCGAGTTGGCCTTCCTGAATTCGGGCCTGGCCATCACGCTGGCCGATGAGCGCACGGAGCCTGCGCAGCGCATCGAGTTCAAATTCGATGGTGGCTTGCGCGCCTTCGTCGAATGGCTCGATCGCGGCAAGGAGCCGCTGTTCAAGCCGCCGATCACCGTGATCTCGAAGGAGACCGAGGGCATTCGCGTTGAGCTGTCGATGTGGTGGACCAATTCGCCGCGCGAACTCGCCCTGTGCTTCACCAACAACATCCCGCAGCGCGATGGCGGCACGCACCAGGCCGGCTTCCGCCAGGCGCTGACCCGCGTGGTCGCGAAATACGCCGAGGATCTGGCCAAGAAGGAAAAGGTCGAACTGGTCGGCGAGGACATGCGCGAGGGCATGACCTGGGTGCTGTCGGTGAAGGTGCCGGACCCGAAATTCTCGAGCCAGACCAAGGACAAGCTGGTGTCGTCGGAAGTGCAGCCGGTGGTGCAGATGGCCGTCGCCGACGCGCTGTCGCACTGGTTCGAGACGCATCCGAAGGAAGCCAAGATCGTCCTCGACCAGGTCGTGCTGGCGGCGGCGGCGCGCAAGGCAGCGCAACTGGCGCGCGACAAGGTGGGGCGGAAGAACGCGCTGGATATCTCCACGCTGCCGGGCAAGCTGGCCGATTGCCAGGAGAAGGACCCCGCCAAGAGCGAGATCTTCATCGTCGAGGGCGACAGCGCCGGCGGCTCCGCCAAGCAGGGGCGCAACCGCGCCAACCAGGCGATTCTGCCGCTGAAGGGCAAGATCCTGAATGTGGAGCGCGCGCGCATCGACAAGATGCTGGGCAGCGCCGAAATCGGCACGCTGATCACCGCGATGGGCACCGGCATCGGGCCGGGCGACCCGAAGCAGGGCGGGTTTTCGCTGGAAAAACTGCGCTACCACCGCATCGTCATCATGACCGACGCGGATGTGGATGGCAGCCATATCCGCACGCTGCTGCTGACCTTCTTCTACCGCCAGATGCCGTCACTGATTGAGGCCGGCTACCTCTATATCGCGCAGCCGCCGTTGTACCGGGCGAAGCGCGGCAATGAGGAACGCTACCTCAAGGATGATCGCGCGCTGGAAGACTTCCTGCTGGAAAAGGCGCTGTCCAACGCGAAGCTCACCTTCGCCGATGGCCGCGTGCTGGAAGGCGCCGCGCTGCGCGAGGAGACGGAGGTGCTGCGCCAAATGGCCGGCCGCATCCGCCGCCTTTCTGGGCATATCCAGCCTGAGATCATCGAACAGGCGGCACTCGTCGGCGCACTGCATGCGGAGCCTTCGCTGGCAGCCGCGCAACGCCTGACCGCCGCATTGGATACCGTCGCGTCACCCGCCGAGCGCGGCTGGATGGCGACCGTGGATGGCGGGGCGATCAACCTCTCGCGCGTCGTGCGCGGTGTGACGGAACGCGTGACGCTCTCGCCCACGCTGCTGCACACCGGCGATGCGCGCTGGCTGGATGAACGCCATGGCGTGCTGGCCGCCGAATGGGCCGCGCCCGCGAAGCTGACCTTCGATGCGGTGGAAGCAGCACCCCGCGGGCCGCTCTCCGCCTTCGACCGGGTGATTGCGCAAGGCCGCCGGGGCCTGACCATCCAGCGCTTCAAAGGCCTTGGTGAGATGAACCCGGAGCAGCTGTGGAACACCACGCTGAACCCGGATGCGCGCACGCTGCTGCAGGTGAAGATCGAGGATGTGGAGGATGCGGAGAACGTGTTCTCCACCCTGATGGGCGACGTGGTGGAACCACGGCGCGAATTCATCGTGGACAACGCATTGAAGGTGGCGAACCTCGACGTGTGAGGTGGCGCTGGTGGTCCTGGGGAAGGGCTTTGCCCTCCCCCAGACCCCCACCCACCAAGGGACACAGTCCCTTGGAACCCATGAGTCTTTCGTCGGTTTGGGGAGGGGGCATCAAGGTCGCTCCCCTCACCAATGGCGCTTCATGCCCCCTCCTCAAACCGGCGAATAACCCACACCGGGTCCAGGGGTCGTTGACCCCTGGTGGGCTGAAGCGCCGAAGGCGATGAAGGTTTGGAGGGGGGCAAAGCCCCTCTCCAAGGCCACCCGTACCACCCTCACTCCTCGTCGCGCTGCGCTCTCCCGTTCACTACGGGGCGTCCCGGCCCCGCGCCGCGGCTGGCAATCGGGATCGACTTCACGCGCACTTCCGGCATCGGCCGCATCAGGTCGATATGCAGCAGGCCGCGATCCAGCCAGGCGCCTTCCACATCGATGCCTTCGGCGATGACGAAGGCGCGCTGGAACTGGCGTGAGGCGATGCCGCGATGGATGAAGACGCGGTTCTCGCCTTCCTCGCGCTGCCGGCCGCGGATGACGAGCTGGTTGTCTTCCTGCGTGATCTGCAGGTCATCCATGGAAAAGCCGGCCACGGCGAGCGTGATGCGCAGCCGGTTCTCGGCGGTCTGTTCAATGTTGTAGGGCGGGTAGCCTTCCGCGGTTTTCTGCACACGGTCGAGCATCTGTTCGAGATGATCGAAGCCCAGGAACAATGGCGAGCCGAAAACCGAACCGCGTGACATGGCAACCCTTCCCAGAAGCGGCGACAACATGGCGCCCCTCGTGTGGCGACGCCCCCCAACACATGGCAAGCGCGCCCATTCGTTGCAAGCCGCGCGGGCTGGCGGTATGCGCGATGCATGACGGAAACGCTGCCCATTCTCTACGTGCCTGCGCCGATCCTGCGGCAGAAGGCCAAGCCCGTCGGCACAGGCGATGCCGATACGGTGCGCGCGCTGGCCGAGAAGATGCTCGCCACCATGTACAAGGCGCCGGGCGTGGGGCTGGCGGCCCCGCAGGTCGGTGTGGGCCTGCGCATGGTGGTGCTGGATTGCGGGCCCAAGGAGGCGCCGGCGCCCATGGTGCTGGTGAACCCGGAGCTGGTCGCCGCCAGCCAGGAGCTGGCGGTGCGCGAGGAAGGCTGCCTGTCGCTGCCCAATCAATTCGCCGATGTCACGCGGCCCTATCGGGTGAAGGTGCGCTACTTGTCGCTGGATGGCGCCAAGCAGGAGGTGGAGGGCGAGGGCCTGCTCTCGGCCTGCCTGCAGCATGAGATCGACCACCTCGATGGCAAGCTCTTCGTGGACTACCTGTCGATCCTGAAGCGCAACATGCTGCTGCGGCGTTTGGCCAAGGAATTGAAGGCGAAGGTGCGGGAAGACTAGCCGCGCAACAGCCCCGCCAGCGCCGCATCCAGCCCCAGGCTCTCACGCCCGCGGGGCGCTGCGTGGCTGCCCGCGCCGGGCTTGGCCAGCCGCAGCGCCACCAGCGCCTCCAGCAGCTTCACGCCACAGGCGATGCCGTCCAGCAGCGGCACCGGCGCCGTCAGGCTCGCGCCCATGCCGGCCATGGCCGCGCCGCCCAGGATGATGGATTCGGCGCCTTCGGCGACCATGCCGGCGATCGCGCCCTGCACCATGGCGGCCACGCGGGCGGGCTCGGCCAGCACCTGCTGCGGCGTCGCATCCAGGCCGACCAGGCCGGAGACGCGGCCGATCACGCCATGGCGCGTGAGCAATTCGCGGTAGCTGTCCACCGCGCCGAAGGTCAGCAGGCCGAAGCGCGCGCCCTGGGTCATGGCCACCAGTGCCGCGGCCTCGGTCATGCCGATGACAGGGCAGGGCATCATCTGCCGGCAGGCTTCAAGCGCGGTGTCGTGGCTGACCGCCAGCAGCACGCCATCCACCTGGCCCGCGTGCTGCGCCAGCAATTCCAGCAAGGCATGGCCCGCGATCGCGTTCTCCACGCGGGTCGCGATGACGGCGGGGCCGAAGCGCGGCGTGGCCGGGATGATCTCGGTGCCGGCGGCCGCGGCCGCGCGCGCCGCGGCGGCGCAGAGATCGGTGATGCCTTGGGTGGTGTTGGCGTTCGCGACGAGGAGTTTCATGCCCCCAGCTTGCCGCCGGCGCCATCGCGCAGCAAGCTTGGGACATGCAAACGACCGACACCGCAGCCCTCGAGCTGCCCTTCGATTCCGACACCATGCTGGCCGGCCTGCGCCGCTGGGTGGAGACCGAAAGCCCCACCTTCGACGCCGCCGCGGTGAACCGCATGATGGCGGTCGCAGCACGCGATTTCGCGCTGCTGGGTGCGACCGTGGAGACCATTCCCGGCCGCATGGGCCTCGGCGATTGCGTCCGCGCGCGCTTCCCGCACCCATCGCGCGAGCCTGGCATCCTGGTGCTGGCGCATCTGGACACGGTGCACCCCATCGGCACGCTGGCGGGCGAGCTGCATTTCCGCCGCGACGGCGCGCGCGCCTATGGCCCGGGCATCCAGGACATGAAGGGCGGCACCTATCTGGCGATGGAGGCGATGGCGCAGTTGCAGCGCGCGGGCATCGCGACCAGCCGCCCCGTCACCTTCCTGCTGACCTCCGATGAGGAAATCGGCAGCCCCTCCACCCGCGACCTGATCGAGGCCGAGGCCGCGCGCGCCGCCGTGGTGCTGGTGCCCGAACCCGCGCGCCCGGATGGCGGCGTGGTCACCGGCCGCTACGCCATCGCGCGCTTCAACCTGCGCACGACTGGCAAGCCCAGCCATGCCGGCGCGCGGCTCGGCGAAGGGCGCAGCGCCATTCGTGAGATGTGCAAGCAGGTCGTCGCGATCGAAGGCATGACCGGCGATGACTGCACCTTCAGCGTCGGCGTCTTCCATGGTGGGCAATGGGTGAATTGCGTCACCACGCATTGCGACGCCGAGGTGCTGAGCATGGCCAAACGGCAGGAGGATCTGGATGCCGGTGTCGCGCGCATGCTCGCCCTGCACAGCACCACCAATGATGTCTCGCTGGAGGTGAAGCGCGGCGTGACACGCCCGGTGTGGGAGCCCGATGCCAAGGTGATGGCGCTGCACGCCAAGGCCGAGCAGCTGGCCCGCCGCATGGGCTTCTCGGTGCCGCCGCAAAGCTCGGGCGGTGGGTCGGATGGCAATTTCACCGGCGCGATGGGCATTCCCACGCTGGATGGGTTGGGCGTGCGCGGGGCGCTGGCGCACACGCTGGAGGAGCACATCATGGTCGAGAGCCTGGCCGAACGCGGCAAGCTCTTCGCTGGCCTGCTGCAGGTGGTATGATGAAGGTCCTGGTCGCCGGCGGCGGCATTGGCGGGCTGACCGCGGCACTTTCGCTGCACGCCGCCGGGATCGACTGCGAGGTCTACGAAGGCACCGCCGAGATGAAGCCGCTGGGTGTCGGCATCAATGTGCTGCCGCATGCCGTGCGTGAATTGACCGAGCTGGGCCTGGGCGACCACCTCGCCGCGACCGGCATCGCCACGCGCGAATTGCGCTACATCACCATGCATGGCCAGCTGGTCTGGCAGGAGCCGCGCGGCCGCGCGGCGGGCTACAACTGGCCGCAATA
>JAIXVH010000072.1 GCA_027483125.1 Acetobacteraceae bacterium
ATCACCCTGACCGCCGGTTCGCCGGTGCCCTTGGGCAGCATCGGCATCGCGCCCGGCACACTCGCCCAGCCGGAAGGCAATACCGGCAGCACCGCCTTCGGCTTCACCATCACCCGCAGCGACACCGCGGCCAATACCGCCGTGACCGCGACCATCACCGCGGGCACGGGCTTCGACGCCGCCGACATCGCCAGCGTCACGCTCGATGGCGTGCCGGTCGCGGGCTTCGCCCTGGGCAGCGGCTTCTCCGTGCCGCTGACCGGGTCGGCGACCAGCGCCGCGCTGGTGGTCAACATCCTGGGCGACACCACGATCGAGGGCGACGAGAGCTTCACCATCACGCTCAGCGCACCGACCGGCGGCTATACGCTGGGCACGACCACCGCCAACGCCACCGTGCAGAATGACGACGCGCCGGCGCCCACGCTGACCGCCATCAACGCCATCCAGGGCAGCGGCACGGCCTCCACGCTGGTCGGCCAGACCGTCACCATCGAAGGCGTCGTCACCGGCGATTTCCAGAACGGCGATACCGATGCCAACCGCAACCTGCAGGGCTTCTTCGTCCAGCAGATCGCCGGCGACGGCAATGCCGCCACCTCCGAGGGCATCTTCGTCTTCCAATCCGATGGCGGCAGCGCGCCTGGCGTGAATGTCGCGGTGGGTGACATCGTGCGCGTCACCGGCGTGGTGGGCGAGAGCTTCACCCAGACGCAGCTGAGCGTCGCCAATTCCGCCACCGGCATCAGCATCACCACAGCCGGCGCCTATACGCCCACGCAGGTCACCAGCAGTTTCGCCATCGACGTGTCGCTGCCCGCCACCGGCACCATCACCGCCGGTGGCCGCGTGCTGCCCGATCTGGAATTCGCCGAGGGCATGCTGGTTCGCCTGCCGCAGACCATGACCATCACCGAGATGTTCAACCTCGACCGCTTCGGGGAATTCCGCGTGGCGCAAGGCCCGCAGGCCGTGCAGTTCACGCAGAACAACCTGCCGGACGCGTCCGGCCATGCCGCCTATCTGCAGGCGCTCGGCGCGCGATCGATCATGGTCGATGACGGGCTTTCGGTGCAGAACCCGAACCCGATCCGCGTCTTCGACACACCCATCACCACGGCCAATGCGCCGTCCATGGGCGATACCTTCAGCGGCCTGGTGGGCAATCTGCAATTCGCCTTCAACGAATGGCGGATGCTGCCGCAGAACGCGCCCAGCATCACCGACGCGCAGCCGCGCCTGGCCGCGCCCGGCCGCGATGGCGGCGACCTGAAGGTGGCGACCGCGAATCTGCTGAACTTCTTCACCACGCTGGATCAGGACGTGCCGGCGACCGGCCCCGGCGGCGCCTTCGAACCGCGCGGCGCCAACAATGCAGATGAACTCGTGCGGCAGAAGCAGAAGCTCTACACCGCGCTGGAACAGCTCGACGCCGACCTGATCGTGCTGAACGAGATCGAGAACAACGGCTTCGGGACCGCCAGCGCGGTCAGCACGCTGGTCACCGAATTCAACACCGCGATCGGCGCGCCGGGCCGCTGGGCCTTTGTCGATCCGGGCACGCCGTTCCTCGGCGGCGATGCGATCTCGGTCGGCATGCTCTACCGCGCCGACAAGCTGGCCATCGCCACCGGCAGCACCGTGCAGGTGCTCGATGACAGCGACATTCCGGGCCTGATCACCGCCAACCTGCTGCCGGCGAATTTCCTGTCGCAATCCACGGTGGGCGCCGTGTTCAACGGCCCGGACACCAGCCGCGCCGTGCTGGTCACCAGCTTCACCCAGACCGCCGGCGGCGAGACCTTCACGCTGGCCGCCGTGCACAACAAGTCGAAATCCGGCACCGGCACTGGGCTGGATGCCGATGCGCTGGGCGGCGCGGGCAACTGGAACAACCAGCGCCTGCTGGCGACCCAGGCGCTGGACGCCTTCCTGAAGACCAACCCCACCGGCATCACCGACCCCGACCTGCTGCTGATGGGCGACTTCAACTCCTATGCGCGCGAGATATCGATCCGTCACCTGACGGACACGGCGGGCTATCGCAACCTGATCGCGGAGCGCATCGGGCCGAACGCCGCCTCCTTCGTGTTCGACGGGCAGAAGGGCTACCTCGACTACGCGCTGTCCAGCACGAACATGGCCGGCCGGGTGGTGGGCGTGCATGAATGGCTGGCCAATTCGCCCGAGCCGGACGCGCTCGACTACAACACTGACTTCGGGCGCCCGACGACGATCTTCGACGGCACCCAGCCCTGGCGCTATTCCGACCATGACCCGCTGGTGGTGAACCTGCGGCTGGACCCCGCGGTGCTCGTCACGCGCGGCGGCACGGTGGTGAAGTCCGTCAACAGCATCGCCGAAGCCAGCACGGGCGTGCAATCGGGGGATGTGCTGACCATCCGCAAGCCGGGTGCGGTGACCGATGGGGCCAATGGCGGCGTCTTCACCAACGGGCTGACGCTGGAAGCGCCATTGGCTGCGGCCGGCTTCTTCGCCTTCGCCGATACGGTGCTCAACCTCTCCTTTACCGGTGCGGGCCATGTGGTGGCGGTGGGCAATGCGCTCGCCAATGCGCTGACCGGCAATGGCGGCAATAATGCGTTGGCCGGCAAGGCCGGTGACGACACTATCGATGGCGCCGCCGGCAATGACCAGCTCTGGGGCGAGGAGGGCAATGACAGCCTGCTCGGCGGCCAGGGTGACGACACGCTGCGCGGCGGCTCGGGCAACGACACCATGGCCGGCGGCGCCGGCGACGACGCCTATGTCGTGGACGAGGTGGCCGATGTGGTGCAGGAACTGCCCGGTGGCGGCAGCGACACGGTGTTCGTGACGGTCAGCGGCTGGACCAGCCTGGACGAGATCGAGATCATCCGCGTCTTCGGCGGCAATGCCGTGACCGGCAGCGCGGGCGCGCAGCAGATCGTCGCCTCCGTCCTGGGCACCGCCACGAACATCCAGGGCATGGGCGGCCAGGACACGCTCTGGGGCCAGGCGGGCAATGACACCCTGGACGGCGGAGCGGGCAATGATGTGCTGCGCGGCGGCGACGGCAACGACGTGCTGATCGGCGACACCGGCCATGACCAGCTGGTCGGCGGCAGCGGCGCCGATACCTTCGTGGTGGGCTTAGGCCTCGACGAGGTGTTCGACTTCAACCGGGCCGAGGGCGACCTGCTGGATGCTCGCCTCGCCGGCCTGACCAGCGCTGCGCAGCTGACAGCGCCCGGGGTTTTGCAGGTGCTGACTGACGGTGTGCTCGTGACGACGCCAGGCGGGCAATTCGGCGTCTATGGCGCGAGCGCGCTGACGGCGAGCGACTTCGTTTTCTAGAGCGGCGTCCGATCGGCTGCTCTCAGTGTTTAGTCGCGGCGCAGGCCGCGACCCGTCACCACCGCGCGGTCGCCGAACTTGCCGCGCAACGCTTCCATCGCCGCCCATTTGGCGGCGCGTTTTCCGGCATCCGGATCGGCCAGGTCAGGCCGGTCCGCGAGCGCCCCTTCCACCAGAGGCTGCGCGCCCAGGCCGATCAGGCGGAAGGCTGTGCCATCCACCTCGCGCGCCAGCAGCATGCGCGCGGCATCGAAGAACATCTCGGGCACGATGGAAGGCAGCGGCAGCCGGGCATGTCGCGTGCGGATGGCGAAATCGGCCGTCTTCAATTTCAGCGCGACACCGCCTGCGGCAAAGCCCTTCGCCGCCAGCCGGCGCGAGAGCTTTTCGCAGATCCACCATAGCGGCGCTTCCAATTCCGCCAGTGTGCGAAGGTCCGCATCGAAGGTCGTCTCGGCCGATACGCTCCTGGTCTCACGGTCCGGTGTGACCGGACGGTTGTCCTCGCCGCGCGCGCGCGCGGCCAGTGAGGGTCCGTCATCGCCCAGGCGGCGTGCCGCCTCTTTCGCATCCATCGCCGCCAATTGGCCCAGCCGCGTGATGCCCATGCCATGCAGCCTCTTTGCCAGCACCGCCCCCACGCCAGGCAAGAGGCCGACGGGCTCGGGCGCCAGCACGGCAGCGGCCTCGGCCGCGCCGATCACCGCGAAGCCGCGCGGCTTGTCGCGGTCCACCGCGATCTTGGCCAGCAGGCGGTTGGGAGCGAGGCCCACGGAAATCGTCACACCCACCGCGCGCTCCACATCGCGCGCAAAGCGGGCCAGCACCACCGCCGGCGGCGCGCGGTGCAGCGCCTCGGTGCCGCGCAGATCCAGCGCCGCTTCGTCGATGGACATGGCTTCGACCAGCGGTGTCAGCGCCTGCATCATCTCTCGGATGCGCCGGCCCTCGCGGGCGTATTTCGCGATGTCGGGCTTGATCACCACCGCATCCGGACAGGCGGCCAGCGCCTTGAACATGGGCATGGCGCTACGCACGCCGCGCGTGCGCGCAATGTAGCAGCAGGCCGAAACCACCCCGCGCCGCCCGCCACCCACGATCACGGGCTTCGCGGCCAGTTCCGGCGCATCGCGCTTTTCCACGCTGGCATAGAAGGCATCGCAATCGACATGCGCGATGGCCAGCTCGAACAGCTCCGCATGGCGGATGATGCGCCGCCCGCCACAGGCATGGCAGCTGGCCCCGGGCGGGTCGATCGCACCGCAGTCGCGGCACAGCCCGCGCATCACCTGCGCACCAGGAAGGGCAAGGCCACCAGCCAGAACAGCAGCACCACGCCTGGCGCCTGTTCGGCCAGGCTGCGCGGGGCGCGCCCCGCGGCCAGTCCGGTGGCGACAAACACCCAGGCGAGTGCGAATTCAGCCAGCAACCCGACCAGCAGCGCGATCACCGCGATCACGGCGCGGCCGCGCGCATCGGCATGGCGCGGCACGGTGGCGCGCGCGGCCAGCCACAGCAGCACGGCCATCACCGCGGCTTCCAGCAGCGCCGCAGCCAAGCCGCCCAGGCGCGGCGCCAGCACCAATTCGCGCAACGGCCCCAGCATGGCCCCGGCCAGGAAACCCAGCGCGCCGAAGCCGAGGCCTGCGCGGATCACCACAGCCTCGCCGCGCCGAACACACCGGAACTGTCGCCATGCGCGGCGCGCACCAGGCGCGTGAGCACCACATCCGAGAACACCCACCGCCCCCAGAGGCGCGGAACCTGTTCATACAGATGCGCCATGTTCGACAGCCCGCCGCCGAGGACGATCACCTCGGGGTCCAGCAGGTTGATCACATGCGCGAGCGCGCGCGCCAGGCGTTCGGTGTGCCGCTCCAGCGCGGCGGCGGCCAGCGCATCCCTCGCGGCCAAGGCCGGCAGCGCTGAAGCATCAGCCATGCCGGCATCGGCGGCCAGCGCCGGTCCCGACAGGAAAGCCTCGATGCACCCATGCCGCCCGCACCAGCATGGCGGGCCGGGGTGCTCGGCGCGCGTCATCCAGGGCAGCGGGTTGTGGCCCCATTCCCCGGCGATGCGGTTGGCACCCTCCAGCGGCTTGCCGCCGATCACGATGCCCGCGCCGACACCCGTGCCCAGAATCACGCCAAAGACTGATGTCGCGCCAGCACCCGCGCCATCGGCCGCTTCGCTTACGGCCAGGCAATTCGCGTCATTGGCAATGCGCACCGGGCGCGTCAGCCCGCGCATCAGGTCCTGCTGCAGATTACCGCCATTCAGCCAGGTGGAATTGGCGCCGCGCACCAGGCCGGAGGCCGGGCTGAGGCTGCCGGGAATGCCCAGCCCCACGGTGCATGTGCGGTGCAGTTCGGCCTCCGCCGCGGCAACCAGGGCACCAATGGCATCGATCACGCCCTGGTAGCTGCGCGGGGTGGGCACGCGGCGGCGCAGCACCGGAGCGCCGGCATCATCCAGCGCCACGATCTCGATCTTGGTGCCGCCCACATCCACGCCTATCCGCATGCAGGGAAGGTGGCGCGCACCGGCCTTGCGGACAAGGTGCCGCGCGTGCTGCAAGGATGCCATGGAGACGCTGGATCTGCGCGGGCTGAAATGCCCGCTGCCCGTGCTGAAAGCCAACAAGGCGCTGCGCGCATTGCCGGCGGGCGCAGAGCTCGCCCTCGTGGCCACCGATCCGGCGGCGGAGGCCGACTTCCCCGCCTTCGCCCAGGAGACCGGGCATACGCTGCTGGCCATGGAAAAGCGCGATGGTGAATTGCACATCCGGCTGCGGAAGCGCGGCTGATGCTGTTCATCACGCACACGGCATGCCTCGAGCACGACATGGGCCCGCATGCGGCCGAACGCCCAGATCGGCTGCGCGCCATCTGGGCCGCGCTGGAGGCGCAGGAATTCGCGCCCCTGATCCGCGAGGAAGCGCCGCGCGCCACGGCCGAACAACTCGCCCGCGCGCATCCGCCGGAATACGTACAGGCCATCCTGGAGGTGCGCCCCGCACCGGGCGAGATCGTGGCGCTGGACCCGGACACATTCATGTCAGCCGGCTCGGCCGAGGCGGCGCTGCGCGCCGCGGGGGCTGGCATTCGCGCGGTGGAGGCAGTGCTGGGCGGCGAGGTACAGCGCGCCTTCTGCGCCGTGCGCCCGCCAGGGCATCATGCCGAACCGGCGCGGCCGATGGGCTTCTGCCTGTTCAGCAGCGTGGTGGTGGCCGCGCGGCACGCGCAAACGCTGGGTGCGGCGCGGGTCGCGATCCTGGATTTCGACGTGCATCACGGCAATGGCACCCAGGCCTGCGTGGCCGATGATCCATCGATCCTGTTCGCGTCATCGCACCAGATGCCGCTCTATCCCGGCACCGGGCGGGCGAGCGAGACAGGCGTGGGCAACATCATCAACGCGCCGCTGCCACCGGGTGCCGGCAGCGCCGAGTTCCGCTCGGCTTGGGCGGGGATATTGCCGCGTGTCGCGGCCTTCGATCCAGCGCTGGTGATCATCTCAGCGGGGTTCGATGCGCATAGGCGGGACCCGCTGGCGAATATGGAGCTGGAGGCCGCGGATTTCGCCTGGATCACGCGCGAGATCGTCAAGCTGCGGCGCCCCATCGTGTCGATGCTGGAAGGCGGCTACGACCTGCAGGCGCTGGCCGAATCGACCGCCGCGCATGTGCGGGAATTGCTGGCATAGCGCCTGCGGCTTGCATGACGCTCACGGCCGGACTACATCCCACCCATTCCATACATCGCTGTCCGATGTGAGGGTGGGCCGAAAGGTCCGCCCCTTCGGGTCTTGGAGAGTGTCTTGATCGCGGAACGCCCGCACCATGACGGCCTGGAAGGCCGCATCGCCGATGCCATCGCGCCGGCCATCGAAGCCATGGGCTATGAGCTCGTGCGCGTGCAGGTCTCGGGCAAGGAGAAGCCCGTGGTGCAGATCATGGCCGACCGCGCCGATGGCGCCATCTTCACCGTGGATGACTGCGAGGCGATCAGCCACCAGGTCAGCGCGATCCTCGATGTGGAGGACCCGATCCGCAGCGAATGGATGCTGGAGGTGAGCAGCCCGGGCATCGACCGCCCGCTGACGCGCATCAAGGATTGGGAACGCTTCGCCGGCCATATCGCCACGCTGGAGCTGCATATTCCGCAGGATGGCCGCAAGCGCTTTCGCGGCATAGCACTGGGCGCGGATGCGGAGATGGTGCGCATGCGCCTCGATGACGGCGCGGATGCGGCGTTTCCGCGTTCCAATATCCGCCGCGCCAAGCTCGTGCTGACCGATGAGCTGATCGCGGCGACGCAGCCGCCGACCACCGAAGAACCCGAAGCGCCGGCGCCCCGCGCCCCGCGCAGCCGCAAGCCCGAAGCGCCGGCCCCGAAAGGCCGTCGCGACCCTAGGAAGGAGCACTGACCATGGCCCTCGACGTATCCGTCGCACGCCCCGAATTGCTGCTGGTGGCCGATGCCGTCGCGCGCGAGAAAATGATCGAGCGCGAAGAGGTCATCGATGCCATGGAGCAGGCCATGGGCAAGGCAGGCCGCGCGAAATACGGCCTGGAGAAGGACATCCGCGCCACCATCGACCGCAAGAGCGGCGAGGTGAAGCTCTCGCGCTGGACCGAGGTGGTGGAGGCAGAGCCGCCCGAGAATGAAGCCACGCAAATGCCGCTGCGCATCGCGCAGAAGGTCAAGCCCGGCATCGCGGTGGGCGAGTTCATCATCGACCCCCTGCCGCCGATCGATTTCGGCCGCATCGCAGCCCAGACCGCCAAGCAGGTGATCGTGCAGCGCGTGCGCGAAGTGGAGCGCAAGAAGCAGTTCGACGAATACAAGGACCGCGTGGGCGAGGTCATCAACGGCGTCGTCAAGCGCACCGAATACGGCAACCTGATGGTGGATCTGGGCCGTTCGGAAGCGCTGCTGCGGCGTGATGAGACCATCATGCGCGAGGCCTTCAAGAACGGCGACCGCGTGCGGGCCTATATCTACGATGTGCGCGAGGAGACGCGCGGGCCGCAGATCTTCCTCTCGCGCACGCATCCGGGCTTCCTGGCCAAGCTCTTCGCGCAGGAAGTGCCGGAAATCTACGATGGCATCATCGAGATCAAGGCGGTGGCCCGCGACCCTGGCTCACGCGCCAAGATGGCCGTGATCAGCCGCGATTCCAGCATCGATCCGGTCGGCGCCTGCGTCGGTATGCGCGGCTCGCGCGTGCAGGCGGTCGTCGCCGAATTGCAGGGCGAGAAGATCGACATCATCCCCTGGTCCAACGACCCCGCGACCTTCATCGTCAACGCGCTGGCGCCGGCGGAAGTGTCCAAGGTGGTGCTGGATGAGGACGGCAAGCGCTGCGAAGTGGTGGTGCCCGATGACCAACTCTCGCTCGCCATCGGCCGCCGCGGGCAGAATGTGCGCCTGGCCAGCCAGCTGACGCGCTTCGACATCGACATCCTGACCGAGGCCGAGGAATCCGAGCGCCGCCAGGAAGATTTCCGCAAGCGCACCGGGCTGTTCGTGGAAGCGCTGGATGTGGATGACGTGATCGCCGGCCTGCTCGTGCAGGAGGGCTTCACCAGCATCGAGGAAGTGGTCGCCGCCGAGGATGAGGAAGTCGCCTCGATCGAGGGCTTCGACGAGAACATCGCCGTCGAGCTGAAGCGCCGCGCCGCGGAATGGCTGGAGCGCCGCGATGTGGAGCTGGACGCCAAGCGCCGCGAACTGGGCGTGGAGGACAGCATCGCCGAATACGAGAATTTCACGCCGACGATGCTGGTGGCCCTGGGTGAGAAGGGCGTGAAGACGCTCGACGACCTGGCCGACCTGGCCGGCGACGAGCTGATCGAAATCCTCGGCGAAGGTGCGATGGACGAAGACACCGCGAACGCCATCATCATGGATGCGCGCAAGCATTGGTTCGCCGAAGGGGATGATGCCGCCAGCTGACCCCGACCAGGAGACCGGCCCACTCCGCCGCTGCATCGTCACGCGAGAGACGTTGCCGAAGGAGGCGATGCTGCGCTTCGTGCTGTCGCCCGACGGGGTGGTGGTGCCTGATGTCGCGGCGCGCCTGCCCGGGCGGGGGATGTGGGTGAAGTCCGCGCCAGGGCTGCTGGAGCAGGCGATGAAGAAAGGCGCCTTTGCGCGCGCCGCCAAGGCGCAGGTGAAGGTGCCGCCGGAGCTGATGGCACAGGCCGCCCAGCTGCTGCGCGCCCGCCTGGCCGACAGCCTTGGCATGGCGCGCCGCGCGGGTCAGGCCGTGTCAGGCTTCCAGAAGGTGCGTGAGGCGCTGGTGGAAGGTCGGGTGGCCTTGCTGCTGGAGGCCGGCAATGGCAGCCCTGCGGAACGCGCAAGGCTGCTCGGCGGGCATGCAGCGGTTGTTGTGATGGCGCTGGATACCGATGTATTGGGGCGCGTCTTCGGGCGTGAGATCGCGGCGCATGTGGCGGTAATGCCAGGGCGCCTGGCGCAGGCCATCGCGGCGGATGCGCAAAGGCTGGAGGCACTGGGAATTCCGGCATGAATGTGCATGCGCCATTGCGGGCGCGGGTGCAAAGGTTTAGGGCAAGGGCGACGTATTGCTCCGCAGTACGGTGCTATACGCGGCGGATCGGATAAAGAACTTCGAATGAGCGACAAGAACGAGCAGGACCAGGCCAAAGGCCGCCTCAGCCTGCGGCCCGGTGGCCGCCTGGAACTGGGGAAGACTGAAGCTGCCGGCAGCGTCCGGCAGAGCTTCAGCCATGGCCGCAGCAAGGTTGTGCAGGTGGAGGTGCTGAAGAAGCGCACCGTGGTGCCCGCCGCCAAGCCCGGAGCCCCTGCCCCCAAGCCCGGCACGACGCCAGAGCCCGCGCCAGCCCAGACCGTTGCGCCCGCTGCGCCCGCTCCTGTGCAGCAGCCGCCAGGCCGTCCGCTGACCCAGGCCGAACAGGCCATCCGCCAGCGCGTCCTGGACGAGCAGCGCAAGGCGGACGCACAGCGCGAGAAGGATCGCGCCGATCGCGAAGCGCGCGAGGCCCAGGCCCTGCTGGTGCGCAGCGCCGCGGAAGAAGCCGCGCGCCGCGCCGCCGAGGATGAACGCCGCCGCGCGGAGGCCGAAAGCGCGCCACCGCCGCCGCCCCCCACGCCCACAGCCGCGCCGGAGCCGACGCCAGCCAGCGCCGAAGCCCCGCCTTCGCCCCGCCCGGCCGCGCCAGCACGCCCGCAGGGCGAATATGCGCCGCGCCCGCCGCGCGATGGCGATGCGCCGCGCCCGCCCCGCCCGCAGGGCGATTTCCAACGCGGCCCGCGCCCCGAAGGCAGCGGCTACGCGCCGCGTCCGCAGGGTGATTTCCAACGCGGCCCTCGCCCCGAGGGTGGTGGTTATGCGCCGCGTCCGCCCGGTGGCCCGCGTCCGGAAGGCGGTGGCTATGCCGCCCGCCCGCCCGCCGGTCCGCGCCCGGAAGGTGGCTATCAGCAGCGCCCGCAGGGTGATTACCCGCCGCGCGGTCCGCGCCCGGAAGGCGGCTATCCGCCGCGTGGCCCGCGCCCTGAAGGCGCTGGCGGCTATGGTGCGCGTCCTGCCGGCCCTGGCGGCCCGCCGCGTGGTCCGCGCCCGGATGGCGCCGGCCCCGGTGCTGCCCGCCGTCCGGTTCCTGGCCCCTCATCCGCGCCGGCAGCGGGCGCGCCGCGCCTGTCGCTGCGTGGCCGTGAGGAAGCAGGCCCCGAAGACAATCGTCCGCGCCGCGCGGCACCTGGTGGCCCGGCCCGCAAGGCGCCGGTCGCACCGCCCCGCAAGACGCCGCCCGCCGGTGACCAGCAGCGCCGCCTCGGCCGCATCGACGTGGCCGCGGCCCTCGAGGGTGATGATGAGCGCACGCGCTCCATCGCCTCCATGCGCCGTGCCCGCGAACGCGAACGCCGGCAGATGGAATTGCAGCGCCTGCGCTCAGGCGGTGAGCGGATCGTGCGCGACGTGGTCGTGCCCGAGACCATCACCGTGCAGGAACTGGCCAACCGCATGGCCGCGCGTGGCGGCGATGTGGTCAAGGCGCTGTTCCGCATGGGCGTGATGGCCACCCTGACGCAGACCATCGATGCCGACACGGCGCAGCTGGTGGTCGAGGAATTCGGCCACCGCGTGAAGCGCGTCGCCGAGGATGACGTGGAACAGGGCCTGGAAGGCGCGGTTGACGCCGAAGAGGATCTGCTGGCTCGTCCGCCCGTGGTCACCATCATGGGCCATGTCGACCACGGCAAGACCAGCCTGCTGGACGCGCTGCGCAAGACCGATGTGGCGGCCAAGGAAGCCGGCGGCATCACCCAGCATATCGGCGCCTACCAGGTGCAGATGAAGGGCGGCCAGAAGATCACCTTCCTCGACACGCCTGGCCACGAGGCGTTTACCGCGCTGCGGGCGCGCGGCGCCAAGGTGACCGACATGGTCGTGCTGGTGGTCGCCGCCGATGACGGCGTGATGCCGCAGACCATCGAGGCCATCAACCACGCCAAGGCGGCCGGCGTGCCGCTGATCGTGGCGGTGAACAAGATCGACAAGCCGGGCGTCAACCTCGACCGCGTGCGGCAGGAATTGCTCCAGCACGAGATCGTGGTGGAAGAGCTGGGCGGCGAGACCCAGGAGATCCAGGTCTCCGCTTTGAAGGCGCTGAACCTCGACAAGCTGGCCGAGGCGATCGACCTGCAGGCGGAAGTGCTGGAGCTGCGCGCCAATCCGAAGCGCGGCGGCGAGGGCACGGTCATCGAGGCGAAGCTCGACCGCGGGCGTGGGCCTGTGGCCACCGTGCTGGTTCAGCGCGGCACGCTGCGCACCGGCGATATCGTGGTCGCCGGCGCCGAATATGGCCGCGTGCGCGCACTGGTGAACGACAAGGGTGCGCAGGTGAAGGAAGCCGGGCCCTCGGTGCCGGTGGAGGTGCTGGGTCTGTCCGGCGTGCCGGCGGCGGGTGAGCCGCTGGTGGTG
>JAIXVH010000083.1 GCA_027483125.1 Acetobacteraceae bacterium
CGGCGACATCACGCGCGAGAAGGCCGATCTGCTGCGGCGCGTGGATACGATCTACCTCGAGGAGATCAGGGCCGCCGGCCTGTATGACGCGATCTGGCAGGCATTCGCGGTGCTGCTGCCGGTGCGCACCGTGGGCGTGATGGGCGATGGCCGCACCTATGACATGGCCTGCGCGCTGCGCGCGGTGACCAGCACGGATGGGATGACGGCGGATGTCTACCCGTTCTCGATGGAGTTTTTGACGCGGGTGGCCGGGCGGATTGTGAATGAGGTGCGGGGGGTGAACCGCGTGACCTATGACATCACCAGCAAGCCGCCGGGGACGATTGAATGGGAGTGAGCCGTTAGCCGCCGCACGGATCCACCACCCCCGCCGCCGCGACGCCACCACCAACCCCCGTGCTGCCGCGATGGCAGGACCGAGGAGGCAGTTCAGACCATGGCCCGTGCCGGCAATACCCGTTCCATCGAGCGCCGGGTGCGCCGCGTCGCCACGCGGCTGAACATCCATCTCATGATCGGTGGCAAGACCGACCCCCGCGTGCGCGCCCATGGCGGCTACATGCTGCGCGATGCCGCCACGATGCTGATCCTGCTCGGCGACAAGGATTACCCATATTGCGCTGATATCGATGAGGTCGAGGCGTTTCTCGAAGCGCGTGCCGGCGCGGCGGATGGTCCATGAGATGCGCGGCGTGAACCGCGTGACCCAAGGCATCACGAGCCACCCGCCAGGGACGATCGAGTGGGAGTGAGCGAGGCCTAGCAGCCTGCTAGAGCATGCTGCGTTTACATGCGTTCACGCAGCCCGCTCCAGCGCCTTGTTGAGAGCGGGATTCAGCGTTTTCGGTGATTCCACCTCAACGCATCCCGCTCTAGACAGCCATTACCCAGGCATCCCCGTCGGCACCCCCAACACCGGCCCCGCCTGCAACAGCCGCCGATCCAGCGTCATCACCACCGCCCCATGCTCCGCCGCGACGGCCAGATGCAGCGCATCCCCCGCCCGCAGCCCAAGCCCATGCTGATCCACAAACCGCGCCGCCGCCCGGAACTGCCCTCCGGTCACGCCCAACACCGAAAAACTCTCGGCCACCAGCCGGTTGAACATGGCCAGCGCCGCCGCCCGCTGCGCCAGGTTGATCAGCCCACTGCGCAGCTTGATCGCCATGGCCGAGGACATCTCGGTGATGGTCCAGTCGCTGACCAAGAGCCGCGCCGGGTCCTGTGCCGCGAGCCAGCTCTGCACCCGCGGCGTCGCCGCCTCATTCGACAGCGCCGCCACGATCAGCGAGGTGTCGAGGTAGAACATTCAGGCCCGGTCGCCATCCCGCATCGCCCGCACCAGCTCGGCCGCATCCTCGGCCTGCGTCGGCATCGCCGCTGTCAGCGCCGCCAGCAGCGCCGCATCCACCGGCATGCGCGCCCCGGCCGCCGCGACCAGCCGCGCCACCGCCTTGCCACGCCGCGTGATGTCGATCGCATCGCCGGCCTGCACACGGTCCACCAATGCGCTCAGCTGCGCCTTGGCCTCCGCCAGATTGATGCTGTCCATGCCAGCCTCCGGACCATCTGGATGGTCATATAGCGCGGCACCTCAGCCAATCCCAGCCAAAGCTGCGCGCGGCCCCGCCAGGACATGTCAGCCGCACCGCCAGCCCCTCACCGCCAGAACGGCGCCACAACCCGCCCCCGCCGCACCGCCATCACCAGCATCACCACCCCCGCCAAGGTGCACAGCGTGAACGCGGTCAGCGAGGCTTCCAGCCCGAAGCTGCCGCCGGTCAGCAGCTCCGGCCCTTCGATCCGCGCGCGGATCAGCCCCTGCGCCGCCGCATTGCCCGAAACGATGCCCGAGAACACCGCCGATTGCGTGTAGTTCCAGGCGATATGAAAGCCGATGCCCAGCCACAGCCGCCGCGTCAGCATATAGGCCGCGGCCAGCAGCAGCCCGGCCTCCACACTGATGAACAGCGCCCCGGTCAGGGTGGCGGCCTGATTGGTCAGGTGCACCAGACCGAAGACCAGCGCCGAGATCACCAGCGCGATCCAGCTGCCCAGGCTCTCCTCGATGATGCGGAACAGCGCGCCGCGGAACAGCAATTCCTCCAGCACGCCGGAGCTGAGCGCCATGGCCATGGCCGGCAGCAGGAAGTGCCAGGGGTTCAGCCCCTCGATCCGGTAGAAGCCCGCCAGCATCAGCACCAGCACGCAGCCGGTGTAGAGCGCGGCCCCCAGCAGCAGCCCGGCCGCCAATTCCCGCCCCATGCCGGGCAGCGCCAATTCGCGCGCGGGCCTGCCCTCGACCAGCCAGGCGAAGCCCGCATGCAGCCCGAGCGCCAGCACCACCAGCCCCGCCACGGCGGCCAGCGCGCGCAGCGGCGTCGCCGCCCATTGCTGCTGCAGGCCTTGGCTGACGCCGATCAACAGCACCATCGCCCCGCCCAGCAGCAGCAGCCGGATCAGCGGAAAGCGCAGCACGCGCAGCCAAAGGGCGGGTCTGTCAGCGGTCATGGCGCTTATACCAACCCCCGAAACACCCGCAGGAAGGCCGCTACATCCGCCTCATCGTTATACACATGCGGGCTGATCCGCAGCCGCCCCAGCCGCGGCGCCACGTGCACGCCCTCGGCGGCCAGCGCCTCGACCAGGCCGGCCGGCATGCCGCCCGGAAACCCCAGGCTCAGCACATGCGGGGCGCGCTTGTCCGGCACCTCCACCCCGCTCCCGGCCAGGCCATCGACCAGCATGTCGTTCAGCCAGCCCAGGCGCGCGGCAATCGCCTCACACCCCCAATCGGCCATCATCTCCATCCCGACCGCGGCCATTTCCAGCCCGATCAGATGGTCCCGCTCGCCCATGTCGAAGCGCTTGGCGCCATCGGTGAAGTCCAGATCCGCGAGGTACGGCGTGGCCTCCGACGATACGCGCCGACGGCCCGCGCCGGTCTGCTCCAGCGGCACGCCGCCCTGCCAGCGCGGCGCGACGTAGAGGAAGGCCCGCCCGTAAGGGCCCAGCACCCATTTATAGGTGGGGAAGATCAGGATGTCGGGGTCGAGTGCCGCCACATCCAGCGGCAGCACGCCGGCATGGTGCGTGGCATCGACCAGCAGCATGGCACCCGCCTGGCGCCGCGCGGCATCCACGGCGGCCAGATCCACCAGCCCGCCATCCGCCCAATGGACGGAGGAGATGGACACCAGCGACAGCGCCGCCGCCCCCGGCCGGCCGATCGCGGCCAGGATCGCCGCGGTCCAGTCACCATCGGCCGGGCGCGCCACGGTCTCCACGCTGTAGCCACCCTCCGGCGCGCGTTGCAGCCATTCCAGCACCGGTGAGGAATGGTCATCCCCCAGCACCAGCACGCGGCTGCCGGCGGCCACCGGCAGGATGCGCCCAGCCACCGCTACGCCGTAGGAGATGGAGGGGATCAGCGCCACATCCGCAGGCTCCGCATTGATCAACCGTGCGGCGGCGGCCCTGGCACGGGTGAATTGGCCTGCCATGTGTTCGGCGGTGATGCCCCAGGGCCGCGCCTTCAGCGCAATGCCCCGCGCGCCTGCTTCCTGCACCGCGCGCGGCAGCGGGCTCCAGGAGGCAGCGTTGAGGTAGGTGACGTCGCGCGGGATGTCGAATTCGGCGCGCTGGCAGGGCAGCATGGGCGGGCTCCTGGGGATGCCCGGCAAGGCTGCACCCGGCGGGGAATGCCAGCAAGCCGAACCATGCTAAGCCCGGCGCCATGATCACCATCCATGGCATCAAGAACTGCGACACCATGAAGAAGGCCCGCGCCTGGCTGGATGCCGCCGGCATCGCGCACGCCTTCCATGACTACCGCGTGCAGGGTGTGTCCGCCGAACTGCTGCGCCCCTGGCTTGCCGAGCATGGCTGGCAGGCGCTGCTGAACCGCGCCGGCACCACCTTCCGCAAACTGCCCGAGGCTGAGCGCGAAGGCCTGGACGAAGCGCGCGCCATCGCGCTGATGCTGGCGCAGCCCTCGGTCATCAAGCGGCCGGTGCTGGATATCGGCGGCCGCCGAATCATCGGGTTTTCGCCGGCAAGCTACGCCGCCGCCCTGGGGCGCTGACTACAGCTTCTTCCCGCCCAGCCCGACCTTCTCGTAGATGCTGTTGATGTGGTCCTTCACCGCCTGCGAGGTCGGGTCCTTGGCGGGCGTGTGGCGCCAGCCCAGCTTCTCCCGCGCGTAAAGCCCCATCACCTCATCCTGGTCGGAGGTGCCGCCGGAAATGCCATAGGCGCCGACCATCTCATTGCCCTTGAAGATGGGCGCGGCCCCGCCCGAGATGAACACCTTGCCGCCGGTGAAGACGGCCGCGTTCACCGCCAGCTGCGGGTTGCGCTCGCGCAGCCATTGCTGCGTCACCAGCCCGTCCTGGAAGCGTGGCGACATCGAGCGGAAGGCGGCCATGGTGAAGGCCTTGGCACTCGCCGTCTCGGGTGTGATCCAGCCCGCGTCATCCATGCGTTCCAGCGCGATGATGTGCCCTTCGGGGCCCACGATCGCCACCGAGACCGGCACTTCCATCTCGCCCGCCTTCTCGATGACGGCGCGCATGAAGCGCCGTGCCTCCACCAGTTTCAGCTTGGCCATGTGTTTCCCCTAGTTGCCCCGCGCGCCGGAGGCCTCGACCACCCGCGCCCATTTCGCCGTCTCGGCCGCGATCAGCGCGCGCAGCGCATCCGGCCCGCCATCGAGGATATCGAAGCCCTGCGCTGCCAGTTGCGCGCGCGTCTCGGGCTGGGCGCGGGCGGTCGCGGCGGCGGCGGCCAGGCGCGCGATCACCGGCGCGGGCGTGGCCGCGGGCGCGACCAGGCCGAACCAGACGGCGCTTTCGAAATTGGCCATGCCGGCCTCGGCCATGGTGGGCAATTCGGGGGCGGCCGCGGTGCGCGCCGCCCCCGTGCTGGCCAATGCGCGCAGCCGACCGCTGCGCACATGCTGGATCACGGTCGAGGCCGGCGAGAACATCACATTCACCCGCCCCGCCAGCAGATCCGTCACCGCCTGGCCGCTGCCCGGATAGGGCACATGCGTCATCCGCACGCCGGCCAGCAGGTTGAACAATTCGCCCGACAGATGCGGCGCCGTGCCCTGGCCGGAGGAGGCATAGAACAGCCCCGCCGCATCGCGCCGCGCCAGCGCGACCAGGCCCGCGACACTCTCGGCAGCGATCGAGGGATGCACCACGAGGATATTGGGCACGGTCACCAGCGGCGCGATCGGCGCCAGGTCACGCGCGAAATCGAAGGGCAGGTCCCGCATCAGGCTGGCATTGATGGTGTTGGCGACCGAGCCGAGCAGGATGGTCGTGCCATCAGCTGCGGCGCGCGCCACCTGTTCGGTGGCGATATTGCTGCCCGCGCCGGGGCGGTTCTCCACCACCACATTCTGGCCCAGCGCGGCACCGAGCGCCGGTGCGATCACCCGCGCCGAGGCATCGGCGGCGCTGCCGGGGGGAAAGCCCAGCACCAGTCGGATGGGGCGGGCTTCCTGCGCCAGCGCAGGGGCGGCCAGCAGCGGCAGGGCGCGGCGCGCGATCTTCATGGTGTGTCTCCCTTGGCTGTCGGATAGACCCCCGCCCCGCTGGCGTCCATCCGGCCATAGAGCCGTGCCGCGCCGCCGCCTGTGCCGCACGCATCAGCCATGATGGCTTGGCTAGGAACCGGCCGATCCAGGCCGCGGGCCTGCGCGCCGAATAGGGCTCAGCGCCGGAAGAAGGCCACCGGCAGCGCGATCGCCAAGGCGAGGCTTGCCGCCAGCAGCAACGGCGCGCGGTTGACCACCTCGGCCATGCCCAGATTCTCGGCGATGATCACGAAACCGACCATGCCGCCGAAGATCGACAGCCCCAGCATCTTGCCGGTCGTCGAGACGTCGCGACGCTGTGTCTCTGCCATGGGATGTTCCTTGCGCTATCGTATCTTGTTTGCGCCTTTTCCCTGGCGTTTCGCAAGCGAGAAATGACTTCCTCACTCTTTGTCACGCAGCACTCCGGCGCCTGGCGACAATGCCACGACATCGTGGGTGCCGCGCGAAACGCGCGCGAATGTGTTCAGCCGGTCGCCGCGCGCACGATATGCACCAGCTTGCCGCCCAGTTCCTCGACCGAGTCACGCGTGGTCGCGGCACGGGCCTGCATCTGCTGTGCCGTGGTGCCGGTCGCGCGGCTGCTGGCGTTCAGCACGGCCACGCCCTCCTCCAGCTGGCGCACGCCCTGCGTGGCATCGGCCACCCGGGCCGCGATCTCGCGCGTGGCGGCGCTCTGCTGTTCCAGGGCGCCGGCGATGGATGTCGCCATCTCGTCGATCTCGTTGATCGAGCCGACCATGTCCTGCACCGTGTCCACCGCGCTGCGGGTGGCGGCGGTGATGTCCTGGATCTTGCTCGCCACCTCCTCGGTCGCGCGTGCGGTCTGCGCGGCCAGCTGCTTCACCTCCGAGGCGACGACGGCGAAGCCCTTGCCGGCCTCACCCGCGCGGGCCGATTCGATGGTGGCATTCAGCGCCAGGAGATTGGTGCGCGAGGCGATGTCTGAGATCATGCGCACCACCTCGCCCACGCGGCCCACGCCCTCGCTCAGCCCGGCAATGGCCTCGCGGCTGGCATCGCCGCGCTCGGCGGCACGGCGGGTGCTGGCATTGGCTTCCGCCAGGCGGCTCGAGATTTCGCGCACGCTGGCCGAGAGCTCCTCGGTGGCCGAGGCGATGGCCTGCGCACCATCCAGCGTGTGCCGCGCTACCGTGCCCGCTGCCTCGCCCTGGGCGGTGGCGGCCTGCACCGAGCGGGTCAATTCGCTCACCGTATCGGCCATGGCCTGCGCATCCTGGCGCACCACCGCCACGGCGGCGCCGGCCTCGCGCTCCACATTCTCGGCCATGCGCTGCATCGCGGCCTGGCGCTCGGCCTCGGCCGCGACGCGCTGCTGCTCCTGCCGCTCACGCAGCCCTTGGTTCTCGGCCAGGCCGTCACGGAAGACCGCGAGCGCGCCTGCCATCTGGCCCAGCTCATCCCGGCGCTGCAAGCCGGGGATCGGCGCGTCCAGCGTGCCGGATGCGATGCTGTTCATCGCGGCCGTGACGCCGCGCAGCGGCGTGACGATCAGCCGCACCAGCAGCCAGATGCAGACCAGCCCGGCCAGCACCACCAGCACCGCCGCGATCATGCCGGTCTGCGCGCTCAATGCCAGGCCGCTGGTCACCGCGGCCGCGACCTGTTGCGCCGTCGCCTGTTCGATGCGGCGCAATTCCGCGATGGCGGCCGACATCGCATTGCCCTGCGCGCGGAACACCGTCAGCACATCGGCAAAGGCCTTCCTGGACTGCGCCGAGGCGCCGACCGCCCTGGCCCATTCCTGCAGGCTGCGCGGCAAGGGCGCATCAGCCAGGATTCCGGCCGCCAGCATCGCCTGCAATGCCGTGTTCGAAGCGGCGTCGGCCTGCTGCCGCAGTTCTGTCGTGGGGTTGTTGTTCAGGCTGTTCGCCGCGCGCCTGGCATTCCAGATCGGCCCGGCCAGCGCCGCCGCCTGCGCCGGCGTGAGTGCGCCGAAGGCGGCATCCAGCCGCGCGCCGGCTTCCTCCTGCAACTGGTCGCTGCGCTGGCGATCGGTGCCGATGCCCTGCATGCGGCGCCAGGATTCCAGATAGCCGTCACGCGCCTCGACGAAGGCCGCCAGATGGCGCCGTTGCTCTGCGTTCAGCGCGGCATCGTTGCGCAGCGCGGTCGCCCCGCGGGCCAGTTGCTCCAGGAAGCCATCCGCCCGCGTCGCGGTCGGGCCATCGACGCGCTGCAGCCAGATGTTGATCTGGTTGCGCGCGGAGGTGAGGTCGATCTCCAGTTGCTGCACCTTCGACAGCCGCTGGGTGCTCGACTGCCCGCGTGCGACGCTCTCGCCCGCATTGCGCAGCAGGAGTTGCATCGTCGCGGTTCCGCCCGCGCAGATCAGCAGCAACAGACCCAGCATCAGGCTCATGCGAACACGCAGCGTCATGAACATTGTTCCCACAGGATGGGCGGAACATTACGTATATGGATGAAGAATGCATGAACCAGGGTTCAGAAAACTGCCGCCCCGGTCGCCCCGGCCCCAGCTGTCCCGAATCTGCAGTTCGCTGGATCAGCGAACCCCGGCCTGGGCACGCGCGCCCTTTGTTTTCCCGGCGTGCCGACCGTTGCGAACTTCTCCGGCGGCGGCTGCGAACTTCGGAGCCGGCACACCATGCCGCCCCGGCCCGTTATCAGCCTTGCGGCCCGTC
>JAIXVH010000382.1 GCA_027483125.1 Acetobacteraceae bacterium
CTCAACGGTATGGTGGCAATGGGCCCGACGTACCGTCTCTCCCGCGCGCCGCCCTAGCCGCCTGGGAATCCGAAGCCCACTGGATGCCGGCCAGACGCCCAACCCGCCTTCAGAGCGTGGCGGGAAAAGCCGGCCCAAGCCCCTTGCGCATCAGCGTCAAGGCATCGGCGCTGGCCTTGCGGTCCAGCGCGGCAAAGCGCTCGATGATGCCCATGCAGATCCTGATGTCCTGGAATATCCAGAACAGCCCTGGGAAGCCGAACAGATCGCCATTGGCCGAAACCGCGCTGATGCCCGCAGGATTCATCATGTAGTCAATATTGGCGTAGCTGCGCAGCAATTCATGGAAATCCACCAGATCAATGGCCGTCTGCTGGGCGTTGTATGGGGGCTTCGGCAGGCGCTGCTGCTCGGACTTGGCCTTCGCCAGGCTGCCCGCGCGCTTCAACTGCCGCCAGCGCACCGTGGCCAGGGACCAGTTCGGCAGGTTGCGCGGAAGCTTGACCGAGCCCAGCGCCGTCAGCAATTCCCGCGCCAGAGGGATCGGGATATCGCCATTCACCGGCTGCCCGCCCATGGCGCCATGGGTGCCGATCAGCGGCCAGTGTTCGCGCGCCGCACCGGGGGGCGTGCCCGCCGCGCTGGTGTCGCCCACATTGGTCCAACCCTCGCGGCTGCGCCAACCGGCGCGCCTGATCTGCACCGAACGCTCGACACGCGGGTGGATGGGCTCGCATTCCATGTAGAAGGACATGTCGACGGCATCGAACATCCCCAGCGCGCGGACCTTGATCGAGCCCCTGTCCAGACGGGTCATGTAGGCGGCGGCGGTCAGATCGGTCTTGAACGGGTTGAAGACCGCCAGGGTGCTCGGCGCTGACAGCCAATTGGCCAGTTCCAGGCACATCGCAGCCCCCCGGCTGAAGCCGATGAGATGCACTTGCAGCATGTCCCCGGGCTGGGCCTTCTGCACCTGCCACAGGAATTCCACAGCCGATGCCAGCGCTTCCGAAACACCGCCGCCAATCGCCGTCGGTCCGCGGATGTATTTCTTGAATGGCATGAAGGACGCCCGGTAGATCCGGTCGACATGACTGCCGGCAAAGAGCCGGTCATATTCCCCGGCAGCCATCGGCATGATGACATTGTCATGCGTGCCATTGATGGCGATGAGCACATTGACCGACGCCATCGCAGTTCCCTCTCGATGGCGTGAGGCTACGCCCGGCATCCGCCGACCCGCAAGCTGACGGGGCGCGGGGGCAGCCAGCGCCTCACCGCCGTTCAGCCCGCTTCATCAGGCGCTGCCCCAGGCCAGGGCTTGCGACCATGCACCACCCAAGGTTCCCTCGCCGGTCGCAGCGCCCTACCCTCCCCCCATGTCCACCGACCCCGCCCTCCTCCCCGCCCACGCGCTCACCGCCCTCTACGCCCGCCGCGCCCTCTCCCCGGTCGAGGCGCTGAAGGCCGTGATGGAGCGCGTCGCCCGCTACAACCCCTGGGTGAACGCCTTTGCCGTGATGAACCCGCGCGCAGCCCAAGCCGCCGGCGAATCGGAGGCCCGCTGGATGGCCGGCCGCCCGCTCTCCCCCATCGATGGCGTGCCCGCCACGGTGAAGGACCTGCTGGACATGGCAGGCTTCCCCACGCGCCGTGGCAGCCGCACCACGCCGACCACGGCCGCCAGCCATGACGCACCGGCGGTGCTCGGCCTGAAGGCCGCCGGCGCGGTCATCATCGGCAAGACCACCACCACCGAATTCGGCTGGAAATCGCCCGGCGACTGCCCGCTGCACGGCATCACCCGCAATCCCTGGAACCAGGCGCGCACGCCCGGCGGCTCCTCCTCCGGGGCAGGGGCGGCGGCGGCGGCCGGTTTCGGTGCGCTGCATATCGGCACCGATGCCGGCGGCTCCATCCGCATCCCTGCCGCCTGGTGCGGCGTGGTCGGCTTCAAGCCGAGTTTCGGGCGCGTGCCGCAATGGCCGCTCGGCGCCTTCGCCAATGTCGCCGTGGCCGGCCCGATGACGCGCGATGTGCGTGATGCCGCCCTGATGTTCGGCGCCATGGCACGGCATGACCTGCGCGACCCCTTCTGCCTGCCCGATGATGCGCGCGACTGGACGGCGGGCCTCGATGCCGGTGTGGCGGGGCTGCGCGTGGCCGTGGTGCGCCGCATGGGCTTCGCCCCGCCCCTGGATGAGGCCGGAGAGGTCGCCTTGCAACGCGCCGCCCAAGCCTTGCGCGAGGCCGGTGCGACCGTGGAAGAAGCCAGCCCCGAACTGCCCGATGCGCGCGCCATCTTCGGCCGCATCTGGGGCGTGGCGCTGACCCGCCTCTCGGCCACATTGACCGAGGAACAGCGCGCCCTGCTCGATGCCGGCATGCTGGATGTCGCGGCGCGCGAGGCCGGCTTCACCGCCACCGACATGATGGCCGCCGAGGCGCTGCGGATCGAGGCCGCGCACGCCACCGCCCTCTTCCACCAGCGCTACGATCTGGCCATCGCGCCCACCACGCCGACCGGCGCCCTGCTGGCCGATGCGCCGACCATCGATGCCGACCGCGCCCTGCACGAATCCTGGGCGCCCTGGACCTTCACCGCCAACCTCACCCGCCAGCCCGCCATCACCGTGCCGGTGGGCCTGGACCCCGATGGCATGCCGCGCGGCGTGCAGGTGATGGCGGCACTCTATCGCGATGACCTGGCCTTGCGCGGCGCCCATGCGCTGGAACAGGCGGCGCAGGCGCCCTCACCCGCGCTGGCGTGACGCCCCGCGCCTGGACTATGGTTGACGCCGGCGCATTCCGGGGGGAGAGGGACGCATGGCACGCACCACCACCAAGACCGCCGCGACGACAGCAGCACCCGCAACCGCCGCCAAGCCCGCGCGCAAGGCGGCAGCCGTGAAGCCGGCCGCCAAGCCGTCGGCGGCGACGCCAGAGCAGCCCGCCGCGAAGGCCAAGCCTGCGGCCAAGGCCAAGCCCGCGCCGGCGGCCAAGCCCGCCGCCAAGGCCAAGCCCACACCGGCGCCCAAGCCCGCGCCCAAGGCCAAAGCCGCGCCCGCGCCCAAAGCCGCGCCCGCCGCGAAGAAAGCCCCCGCCCGTAAGGCCCCGCGCGCCCGCAAGCCGATCGCGCCCGACCGGCTGGAAGCGCTGGTCAAGGCCGCCGTCCAGTCGCTCGAGGATGACAAGGCCGACAATATCGTGGTGCTCGATGTCACCGGCCGCGCCAGCTATGCCGACCGTCTGATCGTCGCCTCCGGCCAGGTGGAGCGCCAGCTGCAGGCCATGGCCAGCCATGTCGAGGATGCGCTGGCCAAGGAAGGCCTGAAGCTGAAGCGCAACGACATGCAGTCCAGCCCCGAATGGGTGCTGATCGATGCCGGTGACCTGATCGTGCACCTCTTCCTGCCCGACACGCGCGCCACCTTCAACCTGGAGAAGCTGTGGTCCGGCGCCGCCCCGCAGGACGCGGCGGACCCGATCTGAAGGCGCGGCTGCTGGCCGTAGGCCGGGCCAGACCCGGCCCCGAAGCGGCGCTCTTCGCCGAATACAATGCCAGGCTGCGCCCGCCGCTCTCGGTGCAGGAATTGGCCCAGAGTGACCGCGCGCGCGAAGGCGCCGCGATGCTCGCCGCCCTGCCCGAACGCGCGCTGCTGGTCGCGCTCGACCTCGGCGGCGCCGCCCCCAGTTCGGAGGCACTGGCCGCCCTGACCCAGCGCTGGATGGAAGCCGCGCGCCCCCTGGTCTTCGCCATTGGCGGCGCCGACGGGCTGGACCCCGCCGTGCTGTCCCGCGCCGAGCACCAGCTCTCGCTCGGGCCCCTGACCTGGCCGCATATGCTGGTGCGCGCGCTGCTGGCCGAACAGCTGTTCCGCGCGCAATGCATCCGCGACAACCACCCGTATCATCGGGGGTGGCGGCCCGGGTAGGGTCTGATCCGCAGAGGCGAAGTCGAAGCGGTGAATCAGACCCTCACACCACCCTGATCCGCGCAGGCGAAGCCGGACCGGTGAATCAGACCCTCACACGGGTCTGAAGCCGAAGCGGTGAATCAGCCCCGCAAACCCGCTACTCCGCCGTGGCGCCCGAGGTCTCCACCAGACCACGCCACACCACCTCCTGCGCGCGCCAGAATTCCAGGAAGGCTGCCGGGCTGTCATCCAGCACCGGCTGGAAGCCCAGCGGCGTGATCCGCGCGCCGAAATCGGGCGCGCGCACCACCTGCGCCAGCAGCGCGTGCCAGCGTTCCAGGATCGGCATCGGTGTGCCCCCCGGTGCGGTCACCGCATACCAGGCCTGCGCGTCGATGCCCGCGCCCGGCAGCAGCGTGGCCATGCCCGGCACATTCTCGATCCCCGGCACGAAGGTCACGGGCTGCGCGCTGCCCACGGCGAGTGCGCGGATCCGTCCCTCGCGCACATGCGGCATGAGTGCGGGCATCACGTCGAACATCATGTCGATATTGCCCGCCACCAGATCCTGGATGGCCGGCCCGCCGCCGCGATAGGGCACATGCGTGATGTCCACGCCGGCCGCGCGCTTGACCGTCTCGATATACAGGTGGCTTGTGGTGCCGGTGCCGCTGCTGCCCATGGTCACGCGGCCGGGATTGGCGCGCGCAAAGGCGATGAGTTCGGCGAATGTCCGCCAGGGGCGCTGGGCGTTGACCACCATCAGGATGGTCCCGGTCGAGACGCGCGTGACCGGCGCCAGATCACGCGTCGGTTCGATCGGCATGCGATTGCCGTAGAGCCACTTGTTGCCCGCCAGCGTATTGGCCGCGGCCAGCATGATGGTGTGCCCGTCCCGCTCGGACTGCGCGACATGCTGCGCGCCGATATTGCCGCCGGCACCCGCGCGGTTCTCCACCACCACCGACTGGCCAATCAGCGGGGTCAGCCGCTCGCCGAGCAGCCGCGCGGTGATGTCCAGCGCGCCGCCGGCCGCGATCGGCACCACGAGACGCACCGGGCGGCTCGGCGCCCAGGGCTGCGCCCGCGCGGCGAAGGGGGCGGCGAAGGGCGCGGCGAGAGCCGCGGCAAGCAGGGTTCGACGGTGGGACATGCGGGGCTCCATCTCATCAGGCGCCGCGGCCGGGATGGCCGCGCTTGTCACCCTAAACTGTTCTGGTTAGGTATCAGAAACGCTAGGTTAATACAGAATTTCTGCCAGTTGGAGTGACATTGCGCCATGCGCCGCCTGACCACCGCGAGGGACCGCGATTGGCTGTTGCTCTCGCACGATACCGCGCGCATCGCCGATCCCTCGCAGGGCCGCGTCATCGGCCGCGTCCGCCTGGCCGAGGCCGCCCTGCCCCTGCCCGCGCGCATCCGCCTGGGCTGGTTCCTGACCGAGGCCGGCCGCGCCGCCACCGACCCGCGCCTGGCCGAGGGCCGCATGGAGCTGGTCGCCACCGAAGACCCCGCTGAATTCGCCTTCACCATCGATGCCGCAGCCCTGGCCCAGCAGCATGGCCATCCCTTCTGCACCCTCTGGATCGACCTGGTGCGCGAGGGCGAGCACTGGTTCTACCAGGCCGAAGGTGGCGGCGCGCTGCGCATCGATGTGGCGCTGCCCAGCCCCCTGCTGGGCGATGCCTTCGGCATGGCGATGCTGCAGACCATGCTCGCCGGCAGCGGCCAGCACACGCTGTTCCACGCCATCCGCCGCGCCGAGGAACGCCATGCCATCGGCCGCATGCTGCGCGAACGGCTGCTCTACCCCGAAGCCCTGCTGCCCGCCTCCTGCCCGCCGCGCCCGCAGCTGCCCGATGAGCTCGCCCCGGTGATGGAGAGCGACGCCACGGCCGAGGCACGGCACCTGCCCGACCAGCTGTCCGCAGCCCTGCTGCAAGGCACGCCCTGGCCGGGCTTCGCGCCGTCGGACATCGCCTATTTCCAGCGCGGCCGCCTCGCGCATCAGCGCACCGGCCTGCCGCTGACCCAGGCCATGCTGGACGCCATGGCGCTGGTCGATCCGGCGCTGCTGGCCGACGCGCTGGACAACCCCGATGCGCTGCGCCGCTGGTGGCTGTTCGACATCCTGCTCGCGCACCGGCTGCCGATCGAGGCGCTGCCGCCCGACCATCGCCGCCATTGGCTGGCCCCCTTCCTGAGTGACGACATAGCTCCTGCCAACCGCTTCATGATCGAGGCCTGGCAACGCGCGACCGGCGCCGCGCGCGGCCATGACCCTTTGCAGGATGCCGCCGAGCGGCTGGCCTTCCAGCTCGAGCAGATCCTGGGCATCTGGCGCGACCACCGCCTGGCCGGGCTGCTGGGGCGCGAGGCGCAGGATTTCTGGGCGCAGCCCATCGCGCTGGCCGGCCGGCAGGTCACGCTGTTCATCCTGGTCGCCTGCATGGCGCAGCCGGTGCATGCGCCGATGCCCGGCAGCGGCCAGGCGCAATCCCTGTTCAACCATTGCGAGGCGCTGGCGGCACAGCTGGCCGCCGCCTGCCCGGCGCTTGCGCCGCTGCTGGGCCGCCATGCGCGCGCTGCGGCACCCGCGCGCGAGCCGGCCTATCTGCTGGGCTTCCGGCATGAATTCGGCGCCGCCCAGGCCTTGCGCGGGGCTGCCGCCAGCCTCACGCGGCAGGGCATCGCCATGCGGCTTTTCGATGCCCAGGCCCGCCAGCCTCTGGCCCTTTCCGACGGGCGGCTGCGCGGCTGGAGCGAGGGTACCAGCAACCCGCCCGGCGAGGGGTTGGAGCAACCTGTGAGCCTGTTCTTCGGCAAGCCCTCACGCATGCCTGGGCTGATCCGCGACCAGGCGCTGGTGGGCATCACCGCGCGCCGGCGCATCGGCATCTTCGGCTGGGCCTTCGCAGACCTGCCGGCCGAGGAGATCGCCGGCGCGAGGGAGATGGACGTGATCGGCGTCGCCAGCGGCTTCACCCGCGATGCCTTCCGGCGCGCCACCGGCCGGCAGGTCACCATCATCGCGCCCATGCTCGACCTGCCCGAGACGCCGGCCGACCCCTATGCCGAACTGGTCGAGGCGCGTGCCGAGCGCTTTGTCTTCCATGCCCCGGTGCATGCCGGCGCGGGGCTGCGGCAGGTCAACCCCTCGGCCGTGGTCAGCGCCTTCACCCAGGCCTTCCCCACCGGGCGCGAGCCCGCCGTGCTAGTGCTGCACGCCCCCGAAGCGATCGGCGCCGATGGGACCGATCCGCTGGGCGAATGGGCGATGATCCAGGCCGCGGCCGCGGCCGATCCGCGGATCATCCTGGTCGAGGAAACCGCCGGGCGCGAGCGGCTGCTGGGCTTCATCGCGCATGCCGATTGCGTGGTCTCGGCGCATCGCTGCGCAGGCTTCGGCACGCATTGCGCCGAGACGCTGGCCTATGGCGTGCCGCTGATCGCCACCGGCTATTCCGGCAACATGGATTACTGCGACGCGCAGAACAGCTGGCTGGTCGAATACCAGCTGCGCGACATCCGCCCCGGGGAATACCCGCAGGATATCGCCTCGCAATGGGCCGATGTGCGGCTGGACCACCTGGCGGCACAGATGCAGGCAGTGCTGGCCGAGCCTGCCAAAGCGCGCCAGATGGCGGCGCTGGGGCGGCAGAAGGTGCGCGCGGCCTATACGGCGGACGCGCTGGATGCGGCGCTGGGCCGGGTTTTGCAGGGGTAGGGCATCACCCGCAAAGGCGGCATCGCCGACGCGGCGAAGCATTCCCGCAAAGCGACGACAGCGTGATCCCGTCTTGCGGGATCACGCGGCGGGTCAGGCCCGGCCGACGCGGCGCAGCGCCACCACACTGACCAGCAGCAGGACCCCCAGGGCTGCGGCGGAGATCGCCAGGCCCAGGCGCTGCGCCGGCAGCGCCACGACGCTGATTGCAACCTCAGGCCCAGCTCCCGGCAGCAGCCAGGCGCGGGCCAGGCCGGTCGCGGGGTCGAGTTCCAGCCGGCAACCCTCGCAGCGCTGGCCGGGCCAATGGAAGATCGGCAGCAATTCGCCGCCGCTGGCGCCAGGGCGCAACACGGCGCGCGGCTGTCCGGGCATGCTGCGGTCCAGTGCGGCGCAGGGTTCGGCGGCACAGATCCGCGCCAGAATGGCGCGCCGTTCCGTGTGGCCGGTCCAATCCAGGCCCGATCGCAGGGCAGCGCTTGGAATGTATTCCCGGACCATGAAGTCAGTATAGAAGGCTGTTCTGAACAGCGCGGGATCATAGCTGGCGGGATAACGCACCAGCGAATCCTGGTGCGCCGCCGCCAGCCGCGATGGCAGCAGCCGGTCGGCCCAGGGATAGAGCAGGAACAGCGCCATGCCGGCCAGCATCAGCACCACCAGCCGGCGCGCGCCCGCCATCCACAGCCCCGCCGCGACCATGCCCGCCATCAGGGCGAGCCAGCCCATCTGCCGCCATGGCAATTGCACGTAGACGATGATCGGCAGATGCGGCCAGAGCCAGGTCAGCGGCGGCACCATCGTCAGGCACAGCAGCGCGGCAGCCCGGGCAGCCGCGCGCTGGGTGGGGGGCATCGCGCCGGGGCGGGTGGGGAGTATCGCGCCGGGGCGCGTGGGGAGCATCGCGCCGGGGCGCGCCATGCCCAGCAGCGCCATGCCAAGCCCCAGCGCCCAGGAGATGTAGAGAATCGCCCAGAAGGGCGAGAACGGGCTTCGGAGCGCTTCGCCAAACAGCGCCGGGCCGAACAGGCTCGTCCTGGCCATCAGGGCCGGGGCCATCCAGCCGGCCTCATTGATCAGCGGCCGCAGCAAGGCGGCGGGCAGCAGGAACCAACTGGCCAGCGCCGCCCCCAGCAGCCCGCCCAGAACCACCACCAGGCCGCAGCGCCACCCCCGCGTCAGCCCGACCCAGGCCGGCAGGATCAGCGCCGCCAGGATGGTCTGCGGCAGATGCGTGACCGCCAGCGCCGCATAGCCGAGCGCGATCAGCGGCACCGCGGCCAGGCGCCGGCCCGGCGGCATCGGCCGGTCGGCGGCCAGCAGCAGCCAGGGCAGGATGCTCAGGGCGAGTGTGTCCGCATAGCGGAAGCCGATCAGCGGGCCATGCAGCAGGCTGAAGGGAAACAGCAGCCAGACCCCGGCCGCGACCACCGCGGCGCCGGCGCCGGCACCATGCCGCCGTGCCCAGAGCAGCACGCCCAAGGCGCCTGCCACCCGTGCCAGCGCGACCACCGCCGAGAGCGCCATGTCCGGCTCGACCCCGAGCCGGAGCAAGGCCAGCGCCGGCAGATAGGAACCGAAGCCATAAAACACCGGGGCGGGGCTGCCCAAGCCGGCGGCGGGCCCGAAGAACCACAAAGGCGGCAGCGGCCCCCGCCAGGCCTCCTCGGCCAACGCGTTGAGCATGATGAGGTGAAAGCCCGCATCATGCGCACTGTTGAGGCCGGCCAGCGGCAGCCCGCGCAACAACTGCGCTGCACTGGCCGCGATGCACAGCGCCACGAAGCATATCACGGGGGCGTGGCGCAGCATGATGCAGGTTCCGGGTGGAAAGCCGGTCACATAGAGCATGATCCGCAAAGGCGGAATCGCCGAAGCGGTGAATCAGCCTCGATAACGGCAGCGGCGTTTGGCTGTCGCCTCGGCGCGGGCGATGCATCGCGGCACGCCTTGGCGCCGATCATGGCCCACCGCCTGGTGCAGGATGAGCGTTCCATGGCCGGTGGCGTCGCCGCGTGACCCCACCGGCCGCCCCGCCCCCCGCACCATTGCCGCCCCACACCCCGCACGGCACATTGCGACCCAAGCACCAACCCGGACACGCCATGCCCCGCTTCGCCGCCAATCTCTCCATGATGTTCCAGGAAATCCCCTTCCTGGAGCGTTTCGCCGCCGCCCGCGCGGCCGGCTTCGCCGCTGTCGAATTCCTCTTCCCCTATGACTTCCCCGCCAAGGACATCGCCGCGCGCCTGAAGGATAACGGCCTGCAGCAGGTGCTGTTCAACGCGCCCCCCGGCGACTGGGCCAATGGCGAACGCGGCATGGCCTGCCACCCGGGGCGCGAGCAGGAATTCCGCGACGGCATCATGCGGGCACTCGACTATGCCGGCGAACTGGGCTGCCCGCGGCTGCATGTGATGGCCGGCATGACGCCTGCCGGCGTGGCGCCGGGAACGCTGAGCGCGCTCTACGCCATCAACCTGGCCTGGGCCGCCGAGCGCGCCATCGCGCAGGGCGTGAAATGCTGCATCGAACCCATCAACCAGCGCGACATGCCGGGCTATTCGCTGACCGGCATCGCCAATGCGATTGCCGTGATCGAAGCCGTCGGGCCCGAGCGGCTGGGCCTGCAATTCGACCTCTACCACACGCAGATCACGGAGGGGGATCTGGTGCCGCGCGCCCGCGCCGCCCTGCCCTATATCGCGCATATGCAGGTGGCCGACACGCCCGGCCGCAACGAGCCCGGCACCGGCGAGGTGAACTGGCCCTTCGTGTTCAACGCGCTGGATGAGATGGGCTATCGCGGCTGGATCGGCTGCGAATACCGACCCAAGGGTGAGACATTGGCGGGCCTCGACTGGTTCGCACCGTATAAGGGAAACAAGTGACATGAAGATCGGATTTGTCGGCCTTGGCATCATGGGCCTGCCCATGGCGCAGAACCTCAAGAAGGCGGGCCATGAGATTTACGCCCCCGAACGCGCCAGCCTGAAGCCCGAGGCGCGGGCGGATTTCACCATCCTGCCCGATGCCACCGCCGTGGCCGCCGCGGCCGAGGTCATCATCATCATGGTGCCCGACACGCCAGATGTGGAAGCCGCACTTTTCGGCGCGGGCGGTGTGGCGGCCGGGCTTTCGGCCGGCAAGCTGGTCATCGACATGTCCAGCATCTCGCCCACCGCGACCAAGGATTACGCGGCCCGCGTGGCAGCCAAGGGCTGCGGCTATCTCGACGCGCCGGTCTCGGGCGGCGAAGTGGGTGCGAAGAACGCAGCACTCACCATCATGATCGGCGGCTCTGAGGCCGATTTCGACCGCGCGCTGCCGTTGTTCCAGGCGATGGGCAAGAACATCACCCTGGTGGGTGACACCGGCGCGGGCCAGACCTGCAAGGTCGCCAACCAGATCATCGTCGCACTCAACATCGAAGCGGTGGCCGAGGCGCTGGTCTTCGCCTCCAAGGCGGGTGCCGACCCTGCGAAGGTCCGGCAGGCGCTGATGGGTGGCTTCGCCAACTCACGAATTCTTGAAGTGCATGCGGAGCGGATGATCAACCGCACATTCAATCCAGGCTTCCGCATCAATTTGCATCAGAAGGATCTGAACCTGGCCTTGCAGGCGGCGAAGGAACTGGGCGTGGCGCTGCCCAATACCGCCAGCGCACAGCAGCTTTTCTCTGCCGTTGCGGCCAAGGGCGGCGCTGCGCTGGACCATTCGGCGATGGTTCAGGCGCTGGAGACACTCGCGGCGCATGAGATCAAGGCTGGGTAATTTTTGCCGAGCGCGGTTAGGATTTTATCAATGTTTTCCGGCAATAAGCGCCAGATGTGAGATGACATCTCGCGCGACAAGGTAGTATATCAAAAACGGTACACGCCGGAGGTTGTGATGAAGTTCGCCGATGTGGGGCAGCAGCTCAGGGCTTATCGCCTGGAATCCGGCATGCGGGCGGAGGAGATTGCCGCCCGCCTTGGCGTCTCCCGCGCCGCCCTCTACCGCTACGAAAAGGGCGAGGTCATCAAGCTGGAGACCATCCGGCGCCTGGCGGAGCTGCTGAAGATCTCACCGCTCTCGCTGCTGGGCATCGGCGTCGAGTATTTCTCCCGCCCGACCGCCTTCGGCGAACGCCTGCGCAACCTCGAGGAACAGGCCGACCAGCTGCTGCAGGTCGGCGGCCGCCTGGTGCAGCCGCTCACCACGGACACCTTCGACGGCGCCATGACCGAAGCCTGGACCGAAGCGGCCGAGACCTCAGCCGACCGCGCATTGGCCCGCGACGCGATCGAGCAGGCCCTGCAAACACTGGCACAGCGCAAGCGCAACCATCAGGCGCGGCGGCCCAATGTCACGGCCATTCTCTCGGAATCGGCGGTGCGGCGCTTCCTGTCCGATGGCGTCTGCGGTGGCCTTGGCGTGCCCGAGCGCAGCCGCGCCCGCTGCCGCGTCGCCGCTGCCGCGGAAATCAGCAGCATCGCCACCATGATGGAAAACGCCCCGATCGGGCTGCAGATCGGCATCGCCAACGGCGCCGAACCCTCAGGCAGCTTCCGCATCATTCGCGGGCGCGACCGCGCGCATGTGATCACCAGCCCCTTCAATATCGACAGCCTGCCCTGGGTCAGCACCGGCGTGACCGCCATCACCAGCGCCGATGACGCGATCGCAGCCCATCAGCGCGTGGCCGAGGGCCTGTGGCGCGACGCCTCGAAAGGCCCCGAGGCCGCCGCGCGGCTGCGTGCCCTCATCCGGGAGGCAGAGGGCGGGTGAGGTAGCGCACGCGCTTGCCGTTGCGCGGATCCGTGGCCTCACCCAGCGGCGAAAACCCCAGGGCCTGGTGGAAGGCCATGCTGCCCGGGTTGGGCGGCTCCAGATTCACCTCGCAAGCCACCAGTGGCAGGCCGCGCGCGGCAGCCCTGGTGAAGAGATCCTGGTACAAGAGCCGCCCCAGCCCACGGCCCTGCCCGGCCGCGGCCACCACCACCCGGTCCACATAGGCGAAGCGCTGCAGCCGGGCCTGGAACCAGCCATGGTTCGGCCCCTGCATGGGTGCTGCGTGATCCAGCGCCAGCAGGAAGGCGTCATCGCCGATGCAGCGCGCGTGCCAGCATTGCGCGACCAGCGCCGCGAAGGCGGCCTGGTCCAGCGCATTCACCTCGGCGGCGAAGCAATTGTTGAGCGTGAGCAAGCCGGCCAGATCGGCCGCGCCGATATCACGCGGCGTCAGGCGCGGGCTCCTGCGCGGCGGCGGCCACCACCACCATCGCCGGGCGCACCAGGCGGCCATTCAAGGTCCAGCCCGCCGACCAAGCCTGCAACACAGTGCCGGGCGCCACGCCCTCGGGCGCGGGCTGTTCGGCCATGGCCTGGTGCAGCTCGGGGTCGAAGGCGGTGCCCTCGGCCTCATGGCGCTTGATGCCGTTGCGCTCGAGCGTGGCCCAGAACGCCTTTTCCACGCCTTCGAAGCCGCCGCGCAGCCGGGCCAGCAGCGGGTCTTCCGCTTCGGCGGCGGGCGGCAGGGCGGCGAGGCCCCGGCGCAGATTCTCGGCCACCTCGACCACGTCGGTCGCGAATTTCTGCACGGCGAAGGCGCGCGCTTCCTGCACTTCGCGCGCGGCGCGGGCGCGCAGATTCTGCGTCTCGGCCTCCGCGCGCATCCATTTGTCGCGCATCTCGACCAATGCGGCTTCGAGTGCGGTGATGCTCTCCTCGGCGCTGGGCGCGGGGGCGGCTTCCTCGGGGGTATTGTCCTGGGTCGGTTCGCTGCTCATGGACCTGCCTGATGCTGCGCCGCGACAAAGCGGCTGCTCAGCGCTTCACCTAAGGGGCGGCAGGCCCGGCCGCAAGGGAGGCGCAGGGCGTGTTGTTCACGCGCCCCGCAGGCCGTTCAGAACGGCACGCAGCGATAGACGTTCTCATGCCCCAGCGCGAGCATGGCCATGGTGCCGTCCGGGCATTGCGACTGATGGCCCGCGGCCGGCGCCAGCCCGCCCTGCCAACGCAGCGACACCTGCCGGGTCATGCCGCAGGCGCGGCGGCCATTGACCGTCTGGCATTGCTGGCCGAGCCGGGCCTGCTGGCCGCGCAACACGGCGCGATTGAAACCAGTATCAGCGACCAGGCGGCCGCTGCGGTCGCGCACCTGCGCCGAGTCGCGGCTGGAACCGCGATAGGGAATCGCATTGCGCGAGGCGGTGGTGGCACGCAGCGCATCCGGCTGACGGGCGGGGGCGCGGGTGGCGGCTGCGCGCGGGGCGGTCGGGCGCTGCGGCGTGGCGGCCTGCCGTGGTGCGGTGGCTGCCGGCCTGGCCTGCGGCGCGCCGCGAGTGGCCTGCTGCCTCGCACCCTGTTCCTGGCGAGACGCTTCGGCGGTGGCAGGCACAACCAGCATCAGCCCGAGCACGAGCGCAATTCCCAACCGCATACGAAATCCCCCAAAAATCCCTGCGGGTGTTACGCCATATTTCGCAGGGCGAAGCAAGCCGTGAAACAAAACCCGCTCACGGCCCCGTGTGCAACTCAGCTCGCGGAGGCGCCAAAGCCGAGGCGAATGGCGTCGACCAGGGCATCCACTGCCGGGTTCTCGGGCGCTTCGGCGCGGAACAGGAAGATGCCCATATCCGGCAATGCCGGCAGGCCCTCGGCCGCGCCGAGCCAGGCCAGGCCCGGCGGCAGGCGCGTGGGCGTGGAGACGGTGAGCGCGAGGCCCGCCAGCGTGATGGCGAAGCAGCCGGTCTGGGTGGCGGAGTTATAGGTCACGCGCGCCTGCCGCCCGGCCCGGCCCAGCGCCTGCAAGGCCGCACCCCGCCAGGTGCAGCCCGGATGGGCCAGTGCCAGGGGGATGGGGTCGCGCTGGGCGAGTGCTGCGGGGTCGCGGCGCGGCAGCGCGCTATAGGCAGGCCCCACCCAGCGCAGCGGGCCGCGCCAGACCTCCTCGCCGCTTTGGCCGGGCAGTGCATGGCCCTCGGTCAGCAGGGTCAGGTCCAGGCTGCCGGCGGCGAAGCGCTCGGCCAGTTCCTCGCTGTTGAGGCAGACGACATCGACCTCAATGCGCGGGTGCTGCTCGGCGAAGCGGGCCAGCACGTCGGGCAGCCATTGCAGCGCATAGTCATCGGGCGTGCCCAGGCGCACCTGGCCGGTCAGCGGCGCGGCGCGGAAGGCCTGGTGGATTTCATCATGCAGCGTCAGCAGGGTGCGCGCGCGCTCGAGCAGCCAGAGACCCTGATGCGTGGGCTGCAGGCCGCGCGCGGCGCGGGCCAGCAGCTTGGCATCCAGCAGCTCCTCCAGCTTCTTCATCTGCATGGAGATGGCCGATTGCGTGCGTCCCACGCGTTCGGCGGCGCGGGTGACGCTGCTGCCCTCGGCGATCATCACGAAGGCGCGCAGCACATCGGGGTCGAGGCCTGGGGGGATGGCGAGCATGGCCATTTATCAGCCAAACTGATGTTTCGCGTCAAGATTAGTCGTTGGCCTTAACTGTTCCGATTTGCGATATGCGGTTTGCACATGCAATTCACAGGAGCCATTCCGATGTCAGCCACCTCCCCCTCCCTCGCCACGCGGTACGCCACGGCGCGCCCCGCCCGCGCGACCGGGCTGTGGGCCAATGTCCAGCTGATGTGGCGGGCGCACCGCACCCGCACCGCCTTGGCCGAGCTGGACCCGCACATGCTGCGCGATATCGGGCTGACAGAGGGACAGGCGCTGCGCGAGGCCGAGCGCGCGCCATGGGATCTCACGCCGCGCCGCTGAGTGCCTTCGCGCGTCGCGGCCCGGCCTGCTTTTGGCCGATGCCGCGACAGCCACCGGCCGCCATCACGGCCAGGCCGCGGAAGCCTGGGCCATCCAGGCTTCAGGGCAGGTTCAGCGCAGCCTGCTTCTTGGTCCGCGCAGCCCGGCCTTTGCTGGGCTTGCGGTCGGGCATCTCGAAATGGTTCTCGGGGATGACAGGGCTGATCAGCCGTGAACGCACCCTGCTGGCTGTCTCGTTCAGCAGCATGGCAGTCTCGGTGAAGCCCTCATCCTTGGCCAGCGCGGCAATCTGCCGGACCATCTGCACCAGGTTGCGGCGCCGTTGTACAGCGCGCCAATGGGCCTCGCTCGGGGCGCCGAATGGCGCCCAGTCAGGCAATGGCAGTTCCAGCGTCAGTTCGTCCATTCTTCTCGTCCCGGCTTGGTTAGAGTTCAGAATTTC
>JAIXVH010000314.1 GCA_027483125.1 Acetobacteraceae bacterium
CGCATCCTGGCGCGGGATTCCGAGATCTGGCGCTTCACCACCGAACCCGATCCGGGCGCCAATGACCGCCGCATGCTCTGGCCGCGCGGCAAGCTGCTGGGCGGGTCATCCTCGGTCAATGGCATGATCTGGGTGCGCGGCGACCCCGGCCGCTGGGATCAATGGGGCGCCGAAAGCCCCGGCTGGGGCTGGCGCGACATCGCCCCGCGCATGCGAGCGATGGAGACGACGCGCCATGGCGATGCCGCGATCCGCGGCCGCGAAGGCCCGATCCATGTGACGCAAATCGCCACCGGCGATGCCGTGACCGATGCCTTTATCGCCGCCTGCGTCGCCGCCGGCATCCCCGCCAATGCCGACTACAACGGCGCCACGCATGAGGGTGTCGGGCGGTTGCAGATGAACACCCGGCGCGGCCGGCGGCACAGCGCGGCCGATGGCTATCTGCGCCCGCCGCGTGCAGGGCTTGCGGTGCGCACCGAGGCGCCGGCAAGCCGCATCCTGTTCGACGGGCAGCGCGCCATCGGCGTGGAGTATGGCGATGGCCAGCAGGCCTTCGCAGCGCGGGATGTGATCATCGCCGCCGGCGCCATCCAGTCGCCGCAGCTGCTCGAGGTCTCTGGCATCGGCGATGCGCGGCGCCTTCAGGGCCTGGGCATTCCATTGGTGCATCACCTGCCGGGCGTGGGCGAGAACTTGTCGGACCATTTCCACATCCGCATCACCTTCCGCTCGCAGGGCGTGCTGACGGTGAACGACATGCTGAACAAGCCGTGGCGGCATGGCCCGCCGGAGCTGTTGCGCTGGCTGTGGAACGGCACCGGCATGTTCAGCTTCATGTCCGCCACCGCGCATGCCCTGGCGCGCGCCAACCCGGCTGCGACACGCCCGGACACCAAGCTGCAACTGCACAAGATATCGGCCGCCGACCGCACCGGCATGACGCGCGGCAATGGCGTGGATGGGTTCAGTGGCATCTCGCTGGGCTGGTTCCAGCTCTATCCGGAAAGCCGCGGCAGCGTGCATGCGCGCAGCCCGCGCATGGCCGATGCGCCGGTGATCCATGCCAATTATCTGGCGACCGAGGGCGATCGCCGCGCGGCACTCGCAGGGCTGCAACTCGCGCGTCGCGTGGCGGCGCATCCGGCCATGCAGCGCTTCATCCTGGAGGAGACGCGGCCGGGGCCTGAGGTGACGGATGAGGCGGCGCTGCTCGCGCATATCCGCGCCACCGGCCAGACCAGCTATCATCCGGTCGGCACCTGCCGGATGGGCAGCGGCGCGGATGCGGTGGTCGATGCCGAGTGCCGCGTGCATGGCGTGGACGGGCTGCGCGTGGTGGATGCCTCCATCATGCCCTTCATCGTCTCGTCGAACACCAATGCGCCGGCGATCGCCATCGGTGAGCGCGCGGCGGCGCTGATCCTGGGACAATCCAACACGGAGGCGATGCGATGAAGCGATGGATCCTGCTGCTGGCGCTGCTGGCAGGGGCTGCGGCGGCGCAGCCGCGGCCGGCGGATTATCCGACGCGGCCGCTGCGCATGATCTCGGGCGGGTTGCCGGGCAGCCAGTCCGACCTGGTCGGGCGCTATATCGCCGAGCGGCTGGCCGCGCGGCTGGGCCAGCCGGTCGTCATGGATATCCGCAACGGCGCCAATGGGGCCGTCGCGCTGGAATACATGGCCCGCCAGCCGCCTGATGGGCACACCATCTTCTATGGCGCGGCGGCCTGGGTGGTCTCGAACATCGCGCTGCAACCGAGCCTGCCCTTCGACATGCTGCGTGACTTCCGGCCGGTGACGCGCTTCGGTGTGCCGCCGCAATGCCTGATCGTGCGCGCCGGCCTGCCGGTGCGCAGCGCGCGGGAATTCTTCGCGCTCGCCGCCGCACAGCCGGGGCGGCTGACCTATGCCAGCTTCGGCATCGGCAGCACCAGCCATCTGCAGATGGAATTCCTCAAGCACATGACGCGCACCGATCTGCTGCATGTGCCCTTCCGCGGTTCGGCGCCCGCCATGCAAGAGGTCGCGGCGGGCCGGGTGGATGCCTTCCTGATCGATTTCGCGCCCTCGCGCGCGTTTCTCGAAAGCGGCCAGGCGCGCTGCCTGGCCATCACCGGGCAGAACCGCTGGCCGGAATTCCCCGATGTGCCGACCTTTGCCGAGGCCGGCTATCCGCTGGAGTTGATCGGCTGGCACGCCTTCTTCGTGCAGGCGGCGGTGCCGGATGCGATCGTCGAATTCCTGCATGCCGAGGTCTCGCGCATCGTGCAGTCCGAGGAGGGCAGGGCGGCCTTGCTGCGGCTGGGCCTGTTTCCGGTGCTGGATGGGCCGGCGGAGACGGCGCGCATCCATCGCGCGGATCTGGAGCGCTGGCGCGAGGCGGTGCGGATCTCGGGCGCGCGGCCGGAGTAGCGCTGCGCCGGGCACGCCGTGCGTGCCCGCGCCGGCTGGCCAGGATCACGCCGAGTTCATGCCAGCGGCCAGTGGCATCACTCCACGCGGATATTGGCGCGCTGGATCACCTCCGCCCAGCGCGCGGCATCCGCGGCCAGCAGGGCGTTCCAGGCGCCAGCCTCCAGCGAGAGCGGTTCCGCGCCCTGCGCCCGCCAGGATGCCGCCAGTTCCGGCAATGCGGCGCGCACCGCGCCGTTCAGCCGCGCCACCAACGCATCGGGCATGGCGGCCGGCGCCACCATGCCGATCAGGATGCCGACATCGAAACCCGCAATGCCCTGCTGGGCGATGCTGGGCACATCGGGTAGGGCGGCGCTGCGGGAAGCGGTGGTGACGGCAATGGCGCGCGCGCGGTTGTCGCGCACCAGTTCGGCGGCATTGGTCACCGGGTCGATCATCAGCGGCAGGCGGCCGGCGATCAGGTCGTTGCGGGCCTCAGCGCCCGCGCGATAGGGCACATGCACCCAGTCGATGCCCGCCTGCGCGCGCAGCAATTCGCCGACCAGATGGTTCACCGTGCCATTGCCGGTGGTGCCATAGGACAGCGCGCCCGGGTTGCGCCGCGCATGGGCGCGAAGCCCCGCCAGGTCGTTGAACGGCAGGGCAGGATGCGCGGTGATCGCCAGCGCCGTCGTGTTGAACGCCGCCACCCCGCGCAGGTCGCGCGCCAGCGTGTAGCCACGCTGCGGCATCAGCGTCTCGCCGATGGTGTGCGACGAGGTGACGACCAGCAGCGTATAGCCATCGGGTGCCGCGCGCGCTGCCTGCTGCGCGCCGATCGCGCCACCCGCGCCGGGGCGGTTTTCCACCACCACGCGGCCGGGCAGGGCGGTGGACAGCCGCTCGGCGATCATGCGCGCGAAGATGTCGGTGGCACCGCCGGCGGCGAAGGGCACGATCAGGCGGATCGGCTGGCTCGGCCAGCTTTGCGCGAGGGCCGGCGTGGCCAGGCTGGCTGCGATGATGGCGCGGCGTGTCGGCATGCTTGGCCCCTTGCGTTGTGGCGTGGCAGGCTGCGCGAACAGCACAGGGGATGATCATGGCATTGCTCGCGCGCGCCGGCGAGGCGAAAGGCCCGATGCAGGCCGAACCCGGCCATTACGACTTCGCGCCCTATCGCGGCCGCCCGCGCATCACCTGGCCGGGGGGGGCGCGCATCGCGGTCTGGGTGGTGCCGAATATCGAGCATTACGAACTCGACCCGCCGGCCAACCCGATGCGCGGCGGATGGTTCCGGCCCACGCCCGATGTGCTGGCCTATTCCTGGCGCGACTATGGCAATCGCGCGGGCTTCGACCGCATGGCCGATGTCATGGCGAAGCACGGCGTGCGCGGCAGTGTCTCGCTGAATGTCGCGGTCTGCGACATGTTCCCCGACATCATCGCGCGCTGCTGCGAACTGGGCTGGGAGCTGTTCAGCCATGGCGTCTACAACACGCGCTACATGTACGGCATGGATGAGGCGCAGCAGCGCGCGCTGATCGGCGATGTGCGCGACACGATCTTCCGTGCCTCGGGCCAGCGGCTGGATGGCTGGCTCTCGCCCGCGCTGTCCAATGACGACCTGACGCAGCATATCCTGGCGGAGGAGGGCATCCTCTACACGCTCGACATGCTGCATGACGACCAGCCCATGCCGGTGCGCACGCGCTCGGGCCGGCCGCTGGTCAGCATTCCCTATTCGCTGGAGGTGAATGACGTGCCGCAATTCGTGCTGCGCAACGCCACCCCCGATGAATGGGTCGATGTCGTGCTGGCGCAGTTCGAGCAGCTGCGCGCCGAGGGCGGCACGGTGCTGTGCCTGCCCATCCATCCCTACATCATCGGCGCGCCGCATCGCATCGGCGCGCTGGACCGGGTGCTGGGGCATATCGCGGCGCAACCGGATGTGTGGCTGGCCACGGGGCGCGAGATCGCGCGGCATTTCATCGATCACCACCTGGCGGAATTCGAAGCCTGGATCGCGAAGGGCACACCGGCATGACGCTCGATCCGCGATACCTGGAATACCCGCTCCGCGGGCCGCGGCTGGACCATGACCGCTTCGTCCATCGGCGTCCGCCGCCGCGCGGCGCATGGCCCGGCCTCGGCCTTTGGATCGTGGTGCCCGTGCAGCATTTCCCGATGGACATGCCGCGCGGGCCGGTGGCGATTCCCGGCGGGATGGAGCGGCCCTACCCGTCCTATTGGGACTATACGCAGCGCGACTACGGCAACCGTGTCGGCATCTACCGCATCATGCGCGCGCTGGATGAACGCGGCCTGCGCGCGACGGCGGCGGTCAGCGGCTGCATTCCGGGCCGCTACCCCGCACTCGCCGCCGATATC
>JAIXVH010000318.1 GCA_027483125.1 Acetobacteraceae bacterium
GTCTTTCGCCGGTTTGGGGAGGGGGCATGGGGCGCCATTGATGACGGGAGCGACCTTGATGCCCCCTCCCCAAGCCGGCGAATAACCCACACCGGGTCCAGGGGTCGTTGACCCCTGGCGGGTAGGGGTCTGGGGAAGGGCAGCGCCCTTCCCCAGGACCACCTACGCCATCACAGCATCCCCCGTTCCAGCCTGCGCTCCGCCCGGCTCAGATCGCCCGGCGTCGAGAGGTGGAACCACGCGCCATCATGGGCGATGCCGAACAGCCGCCCGGCGCGGGCCGCGCGGTCATAGGCGCGGTTCAGGCTGAAGCGTTCCACAGGGTCTTCCGCCAGCAGTTCAGGGCGCAGCATTTGCATGCCGCCGAACAGGAAGGGTGCCACCTCGCGCGGGGCGGGGCGGCGCAGGGCGCCCCAGGCGTCCATCATGAAATCTCCGCGTGCGGGTGCGTTCTCGATGCGGGTGGTGGGCACCATCATCAGCAGCGCGTCCATGCGTGCGGGGTCGAAGGCTTGGGCCAGGCGGGCCAGGGCGGGGGTCGGCCCGTCCAGCCAGAAGGCGTCGCCATTGACCACGAAGAAGGGGGCCGGCCCCAGCAGCGGCAGGGCCAGGCGCACCCCGCCGCCGGTTTCCAGCAGTTCCGATTCCAGTTGCACGCGCACTTGCGGCGCCCGCCGCCCGGCCATGGCTTCGACCACGCGCGGCGCCTGCCAATGGGCGTTGACCACCGCCTCGCGCACCCCGGCCTCGTGCAGCCGGTCGAGCGCATGGTCCAGCAGGCTGCGCCCGCGCAGCGGCAGCAGCGGCTTGGCGGTGTGCTGGGTCAGTGGCCGCATGCGCTGTCCCAGGCCGGCGGCGAGCACCATGCCCTTCATGGCGGGTTGGCTCGCTTTGCGCGCGGGATGTGCCGGTCCATGAAGCCGGCGAGCGCCGTGCAGGCGGGGTGCGCCAGGGCGCGGTCCAGCATGGCCCAGCAACGCGGGCCATGCGCCAGGTAATGCGGCTTGTGATCGCGCCGCGCGAGCCGCACCCAGAGTGCCGTCACGCGCAGATGCCGTTGCGCCGCGTGCACCGCCATGGCCGCGTGCAGCTCCTGCGCGCCGGTCAGCGCTGTGTAACGGGCCACCGCCGCGTCCCGCACGGCGGCGGGTATGTCGCGCCGCGCATCCTCGACCAGCGAGACCAGGTCATAGGCGGGGTGCCCGATCGCCGCGTCCTGGATGTCGATGATGCCCATCGCGTCGTGGCGCGGGATCAGGTTCGCGGCGAAATAGTCCCGATGCACCAGCGCGCCGCCGGCGAAGGGTGCGAGCATGGCGGCGAGTGCGGCGTCCAGTTCGGTGCGGATCGCATCACCGGGCGGCGCGCCGAACATGGCGGGCCACCACCAGTCCAGCAGGGTGGCGGCGGTGGTGCGCTGCATCTCCGCCAGCCCCCAGGCGGGCACGCCAGCCGGTGGCGGCACCGCATGCCAGGCCGCCAGCGCCGCGGCCGCCTGCTGGTAGAGCGGCGCGGGATCGGCGCCATCATCCAGCATCTCCGCCATGGTGCGGGGGCCCAGATCCTGCACGATCATCAGCCCCGGCGCTTCCCCCAGGATGCGCGGCACCGCGATGCCATGCGCGCCCAGGTGGCGGGCGAGCGTCACGAAGGGCGTCACATCCTCGGGCGGTGGTGCGATGACCAGCAGCGCCGGCTCCGGCCCATCCAGCAGGCGTTCGTAGCGGCGGAAGGAAGCATCCGAGGGCAAGGGCGCGCGCCGTGCCGCGCCGAAGCCATGGGTGGCGAGGAAGGCCTCGATCATCGTCCCTCCCAGCCGGTGATGCTGGCCTGGCGGGCATCACCCTCGGCGTAGTCGAGTGCGATGCGCAGCGCGCCGGGCGGGGCCAGCGCGCCCAGCCGGTCGGGCCATTCCACCAGCAGGATGTCGGTCAGCATCTCATCCCAGCCCAGCTCGCGCAGATCGGCCGGGCCGGACAGGCGATACAGGTCCAGATGATGCGCGAACCCGCCCGGCACCTCGTAGCTCTGCACCAGCGTGAAGGTGGGCGATGGCACCTCCAGCGTCGGCGTGCCGGCCAGCGCCCGCAGAAACGCGCGCGCATAGGCGGATTTGCCCGCGCCCAGCGGGCCGCTCAGCAGCACCGCATCGCCCGGCCGCGCGAGTTGCGCGTGGCGGGCGGCCAGGGCTTCGGTGGCGTTCAGGTCCGGCAGCAGCATCGTTGCCGCCCAATCTGCCGCGATGCGCCGCGCCGCGCTACAGTGCGTTCCCGTTTCACGGGAACACGCTGTAGCCGCTATACGAGAATGATTCACCGCGCCGGCGATCCCGCCTTTGCGGATCATGCTCTATACCGGGCTGATGTCGCACGCCGAAGCCACCAAAGCCCTAAAGCGCATCGCGCTGTTCAAGCCCATCATCAAGCAGGTCGGCCCCTGCACGCTGGCGCAGGAAAAGCGCGAGCCATACGAGGCCTTGGTGCGCGCCATCGCGCATCAGCAGGTGCATGGCAATGCGGCGCGCGCGATGGTCACGCGGCTGCTGGCGCTGCATGAGCCGGGTGGTTTTCCGCCCGCCGAATTCATCCTGGCATTGCCGGCAGAAGCCCTGCGCGGCTGCGGCTTTTCCGCCAGCAAGCAGGCCGCCATCCGCGACATCGCGCTCAAGACATCGGAGGGCCTGGTGCCCACCCGCCGGGCGGCGGCGCGCATGTCGGACGACGCACTGATCGAACGCCTGGTGCAGATCCGCGGCGTCGGCCGCTGGACGGTCGAGATGCTGCTGATGTTCACCCTGGGCCGGATGGATGTGCTGCCGGTGGATGATTTCGGCGTGCGCGAAGGCTACCGCCTGGCGATGGGCCTGGATGCGCAGCCCAAGCCCCGCGAACTGGCCGCGATCGGCGCCGACTGGGCGCCGCACCGCACGGTGGCCTCCTGGTATCTCTGGCGCCGGGCGGACATGAACAAGGCGATCAAGAACAGCGGCGGCTGACCAAGCCGGCGGCAGGCCTGCCGCGCGGCCGGGCAATCGCTGCGCCGCGCCGTGCGAAAGCCGGGTTGCGCAAGGCTGCGCCGCGCCCCCATGCTTGGCAGGCTGCCGGGGTTCGAAGGAGTGTTTCCATGGTCTCTCGTCGCGCCCTCTTGGCCGCATCAGCCCTCGCAGCCCCGGCTCTCGCCCAGCCCGCCTGGCCCTCGCGCCCGGTGCGGGTGATCATCCCCTTCACGCCTGGCGGCGCCTCGGACCTGATGATGCGCCCGGTGGCCGAACGGCTGGAACGTGTGCTGGGCCA
>JAIXVH010000265.1 GCA_027483125.1 Acetobacteraceae bacterium
TGCAGGTTGGGGCTGTCGGGCGGGATGATGAAGGGCGTGATGGTGCGCGCCAGCTCCTCCTCCACGCCGGTCAGGGCCACGGCGGGCAGGTTGGCGCCGCCATATTCCTCCGGCGATTCCAGCGCCCATAGGCCGAGGTCACGGCATTTGGCGTGCAGCGGTGCCAGCTCTTCCTCGGTCAGCGCGTATTTGCCGCCCTGGGATTCGCGCTTCAGCACCGCGGCTTCCAGCGGCAGCAATTCGCGATCGACGAATTTCGCCACCAGCTCCTGCACCATGCGGTGTTCTTCGGTCTGCGTCGTGTCCAGCATTGCCTTATCCTCGTTCGTTTTTCTGGGCCGATTCACCTGATGCAAGCATCATGAACGGACCAGCAGGCCATCGAGCGCGACCACGCCCTGGCCTTCATGTTTCACCAGCAGCGGGTTGATCTCCGCCTCGGCCACATCCTGCGCCAATGCCAGCGCGGAGAAATCCGCGACCGCCCGCGCCAGCGCATCCACATCCCCGCGCGGCAGGCCGCGATAGCCGGTCAGGATGCGCAGTTCCGGCAATTCGGTGATCATCACCGCGGCTTCGGCGGCATCCACCGGCGCCAGACGCACGGCGATGCTGCGGCGGATTTCCGCCATGACGCCGCCAATGCCCAGCATCACGACCGGCCCCACCTCGGGGTCACGGCGGAAGCCCAGGATCAGTTCGATCAACCCGCGATGCATGGGGGCGACCAGCACGCCATCCACCCGCGCCGCGGGGAAGTGTTCGCGCGCGCGCGCCAGCAGCGCGTCGACGGCGGCGGGGATATCGGTCACATCCAGCTTGACCATGCCCGCATCAGTCTTGTGCAGGATGTCGGCCGACAGCAGCTTCACCGCGGCGGGGCCTGCCACACCGGCGGCATCGGCGCCGCGCTGGACCGTGCGCGCGCCGGGGCCTGGAATGCCCATGGTCTCGAACAGCGCGCAGGCCTCCGCCTCGTTCAGCCGCGCACCGGGCGGGACCGAAGGCGCCCGTGCCGCGACCGGCGCCGCCGGCGCGCGCCAGGTCAGATAGGCCTGCAACGCATCGGCAGCACTTTCCGGCGTGCGGAAGGCGGCAATGCCATGCTGTTCGAACAGCGCCAGCGCCTCATCGGCCTGCGGCGCGCAGAACACCGCGATGGGCAGCGCGCAGGGCTGCAGAGGCGTGATATGCGCCAGCGCGCGCGTCGGGTTGCTGCGGGCGCTGGAACCCAGCACGGCCAACAGCGCATCGGCATGCCCGGCCTCGGCCATGCCGCGCAGCACGGTGCTGAAGGGGCCGGGGCCGGAGGAACCCATGGGCAGGTCGATCAGCGGTGCGTCGGGCACCGCGATCTTCTGCGCGGCCATCGCCTCACGCAGGGCAGCCGGCGGGCCTGCGAGTTCAATGCCCGCCAGCCCCAGCCGGTCCACCACCGCCGCAGCCCCGCCGCCAGTGGCAGTCAATGCGGCGAAGCGGCGACCCTGAGGCGGCTTGTGGCCCATCACAAGCCGCGCGGTCTCGAACAGGCCTTCGAGCGTTTCCACCCGCAGGATGCCATGGGCGCGGAAGAAGGCGGCGGCCAACTCGTCACCGCCCAGCATGGCGCCGGTGTGCGAGAGCGCGAGCGTGCGCCCGATCTCGCTGCGGCCGAGCTTGTAGGCGATGATCGGCTTGCCCAGGACATGCGCGCGCCGCGCGGCCGCTGCCAGCCGCGGTGCATCGCGGAAGGTTTCCAGGAACAGCAGCACGGCGTCGGTCGCCGCGTCCTCGACCAGCAATTCGGCCAGTTCGCCCACGCCCAGGTCGCATTCATTGCCGACCGAGACCATGCGCGAAAAGCCGATCCCGCGCGCCGCCGCGCGGCTGAACAGCGCGCCCATCATGGAGCCGGATTGGGAGACGAGGGCGAGGCGGCCGGGCATGATCGGCTCGGCCTCCAGCGCGGCATTCAGCGTGATGGGCACGCGGTCGGCGGCGCTGATGATGCCCAGGCAATTCGGCCCGATCAGGCGGATGCCGCCGGCCCGCGCCTGGGCCACCAGCGCCTCCTGGCGGGCGCGGCCGGCGTCACCGGTCTCGGCGAAGCCTGCGGAGAAGATCGTCGCCACCGGTACCCGCTTCTCGATGCAGCCGGCGATCGCATCCGCGACCGCGGCACCGGGCACCATGATGATGGCGTGGTCGACATCGCCATCCACGCCGCGGATATCCGGCGCGGTGGCCACGCCCATGATCTCGGCGCGAGACGGATTCACCGGGATCACACGACCAGAATAGCCCTCGCGCGCCAGCAGCCTTTGCGCACGGGAATTGTCCTTCGCCGGGTCCGCAGAGGCGCCGATCAATGCGATGCTGCGCGGCCTGAACAGCGCGCGGAACAGCGTCACGTCGCGCGTTGTGGTGTCGGTTTCCCCCATGCCGACAGGGTGCGCCAGTGCGCGCGGTCGCGCAATCCTGTTGCGCCGCACCAGGGATGCACGGCAGGCTGCCGGCATGGACATCCTGCACATGATTTTCCTGCTGGCTGCGGCCGCGCTCTGGGTTGGGCTGCATGTCGGCGTGGCGGGTACCAGGCTGCGCGATACCGCAGTGGCGCGGCTGGGTGGCGAGGGCCGCTTCACGCTCCTGTTTTCGGTGGGCTCCGTCGTGTCGATCACGCTGCTCGTGATGGCCTGGCAGAACGCGCCCTTCATCCTGTTGTGGCAGGTGCCGGGCTGGCTGCGGTGGCTGATCGCGATCGCCATGTGGCCGGCCTTCATCCTGTTCGTGGCCAGCGTCACCGCGCCCAACCCCACCGCGGTCGCCGGCAAGATGGAGGGGATGCCGCGCGGCATCACGCGCATCACGCGCCACCCCATGCTGTGGTCCTTCGCGATCTGGGCCGGCGCGCATGGCTTGGGCAATGGCGACCTGGCAAGCCTGGTGTTCTTCGGCGCCTTCCTGCTGACGGCGGGCCTGGGCATGCCCAGCATCGACAGCAAGATCGCCCGGCGCGATCCGGCGCTGTGGGAGAAGCTGTCGAAGCAGACCTCCATCATGCCTTTCGGGGCGATTTTCTCGGGGCGGATGACGGCGGATTTCCATGAGATCGGCTGGATACCGCCGGTGGTGGGCACCGTGGCATGGCTGGCGCTGCTCATGTTCCACCGGCTGATCTTCGGCGTACCGGCTGTCATCTGACGGGGCTTGCGAAGCCGCGCCACACACCCCATTCCCTGCCACGCCGAAACAAGCGGGGCGTCGCATGCAGGAAGTTCTCACCCAGGCCGATATGGGCAACACGCCACGTGCGCGCGTCGCCCAACTGGTCCTGGCCGGCTGGTTCCAGAAGACCGTCATCGGCCTGATCCTGCTGAATGCGGTGACGCTGGGCCTCGAGACGAGCGGCAGCGTGATGGACGCGATCGGCCCGGCCTTGCACCTGCTCGACCAGGTGCTGCTGGTGCTGTTCACGATCGAGCTGGGCCTGCGAATCTATGCCTTCCGTGGCCGCTTCTTCCGCGACCCTTGGGGCATCTTCGACTTCATCGTGGTGGCGATTGCCTGGATGCCCGCTTCCGGCCCGCTTTCCGTGCTGCGCGCGCTGCGCGTGTTGCGCGTGCTGCGGCTGATTTCCGTGGTGCCCAGCCTTCGCAATGTGGTGGAAGCCATGCTGGCCGCCCTGCCCGGCATGGGCAGCATCGTGTTGCTGATGATGTTGATCTTCTACGTGGCGGCGGTGATGTCCACCAAGCTGTTCGGCGCGCAGATGGAGGAGCAGTTCGGCACGCTCGGCGCCAGCCTGTTCACCCTGTTCCAGCTGATGACGCTGGATGACTGGGCCAATATCGTGAAGCCCGCGATGGAGATATCGCCCTGGTCGCTGGTGTTCTTCCTGCCCTTCATCGTGCTGTCCACCTTCGTGGTGCTGAACCTGTTCATCGGCGTGATCGTTGAGAGCATCCAGTCCTTGCGCGACAAGAAGCCCAGTGCCGATGCCGATGTGCAGGTGGTGCTGGCCGACGCTGCGGCGCGCCAGCAGCAGCTGGACCAGCAGGCAATCATGGTGGAACTGCGCGCGCTGCGCGAGGAAGTGGCGGCGCTGCGCTCCTACCGCGCCTGAACCGGTCCGCGGGTGCGCAGCACCGCGCCCGTCGCGGCGTCGAGCTCGACCACGAACATGCGGCCATTGGGCGGCAGTATCTTCAGCTCGTACAGCCAGCTGTCGTCATCGCGCTGCAGCTCGGCCTCGATCACGCGGCCGCGGAAGCGTCGCTCGGCCTCGGCCAGCACTTCGGCCAGAGGCCGGATTTGCCCCGCTTCCAAAGCCGCCCTCGCGCGTTCGTGATCGCGCCGGTCCTGCGCGAAACCGGGCAGCGGCAAGGCCAGAAGGCTCAACAGGAACAAGCGTTTGCGGGTCATTGTTGCGACATTGAGGACCGCCTTGCCTGAACCTTCCCTGAACGCTGCGCTCAGGCAAGGTTCATGCGCGGCATGCGACAAGCAACATCGGTTCGAAGCGACGGAGTGCAACATGATCACCAACAGCCTGCATGTCGCGCCCAGCCTGCTGGTGCTGTTCATGATCGCACTTGCGGTTGTGCCTCTGGCGCTGATCTGGGCCGATAGCCGCCGCCGGGACACCGCGCAGGACCGCCTGCAGCGCCTGCGCGAAGACGCGACCCTGCGTGATGCGCTGGCCCGCCGCGCCGGCCAGGCGCCGGCGCTGCAAAGCCATCGCATCATCGCCGGCGAGTAGTCAGGCCAGGCGCGCGGCTTCCTCGAAGGACAAACGCGGGCTGCGCGCGAAGACGCCGGCCGGATCGCCATAGCCAAGGTTCACCAGGAAATTCACCTTCCAGCCGGTATCGGCCGTGAAGGCTTCCTCCACCTTGATGGCATCGAAGCCGCTCATCGCGCCGCAATCCAGGCCCATCGCGCGCGCCGCGATCATCAGATAGCCACCCTGCAGCGTGCCGTTGCGGAAGGCCGTCTGCTCGGCCAGGGAATAGTTGCCGCTGAACCAGTTCTTGGCGTCCTGGTTGTGCGGGAACAGCCGCGGCAATTCGTCATAGAACTTCGGGTCATGCGCCACGATCACCGTCACCGGCGCATTCATGGTCTTTTCCAGGTTGCCGGCGGAGAGCGCGGGCTTGAGCTTGGCCTTGCCCTCGGGCGTGCGCACGAAGATGAAGCGCGCGGGCGAGGAATTGGCGCTGGTCGGGCCCCATTTCAGCGTGTCGTACAGGGCGCGCAGCTGCTCGTCCGTGACGGGCTTGTCCTGCCACTTGTTCTGCGTGCGAGCTGCGATGAACAGCTGATCGAGTGCTGCGGGCGTCAGGGCTTCGGGCATTCGGTGCATCCCCATGGTTGCGGTTGGCGCCCATATGGCACGAACCACGCCGGCGCCAACTACCCCACGCGGTTCAGCGTGATGGTCCAGGCGCAGGCGCGCGTCACGAAGCGCGCGGTGAAGCTGCGCTCGCCGAAGCTGCCCTCCGCGCGCAGTGCCGCATCCAGGCGGGAGCGCAGCACCAGGCTGCCATCGGCCGTGACGGTGCCGGCGCCCTCGCTGGCGGACTGCCCCAGGCCGCCGGGCAGCGTGCCGGTGGCACGGCCGCGCACGACATCCATGCGCGCCGGGCGGCTGACCGGCCCGCATTCGGCGTCGCGCCCCAGGCTGCGCGTGGCAGTGCCGGACCAGGCGCCATCGAACCGCGTCACAACGGCCGCAGGCGCGGCCGCGGTCGTGGCGGTGACCGGCGGTGGCGCGGGCGAATCACCGCATGCCGCCAGCAGCAACAGAGGTGCCCAGCGCCGCATCAGCGCCTGCGCCCCAGATCGCCTTCCCATTCCCGCCGCAGGTTGAAGAAGGGCGCGGCAGCCTGGTCACGCTGGCCGATCTTTCCGTACTGGTCTTCCAGGAAGCCACGCACGCCGCCGAGCCAGCCGGAGACCCGGTCGCGCGCTTCCTCGCCATGCAGGCGCGGATTCTCCTGCGCGCGGAAGCGGTCGAAGGCGTCGATCGAGCCACGGAACGTGTCGCGCCCGATGCCGGAATCATTCGGCCAGCTTTGCGCCAGCGCGGGGCTGGCAGCCAGAACAGCCAGCAGGGCAAGGCGCTTCATCGTTCGATCTCCTCGAGCGTGATGCCGAAGGCGGCGAGCCCTTCGGCCAGCAATTCTCCCGCCCCTTCCAGGTTCAACAGATAGTCCGCCGGGTCGGCGCGGGCATTGCGGGCGGCTGCGGCCTTCACGGCAGCGGCCCATTCCTCCGCCTCATGGTCGCCACGGCCGATCAAGGCGAGCGCGACCAGCGCCGCCTGCTCGGACTCGTTGAGCTCATTGATCATTTCCTCGACCAGTTCCTCGGAGACGTCGTCCTCGTCATCGGCGTCGTCCTCCTCGTCCTCGTCGTCGAAATCCTCTTCGTCCTCGTCATCCTCATCCAGCGCGTTCAACAGGTCGGCGATGGTGGCGACCGTCTCGAGCGGGATGCCGAGATCGGGCACGTCCTCGTCATCGGGTTCGGCCATGGCGGGGTCCTCGTTTGGGCATGACAGGCTATCCCCGATGGGCGGGGGATGCGCAAGTCATGCCTGCCAATCGGGTGCGAAATCGGGGTTCACCAGGCGCCGGTCCTTCGGCAGGGCGGCAAGCGCGGTGAGGTCATCGGCATCGAGCACAAGCTTGGCCGCGCCGAGGTTTTCCGCCTGGCGCGCGCGGCCCGCGGCCTTGGGAATGACGGCGACGCGACCGCGCGACAAGGCCCAGGCGAGTGCGACCTGGCCCGGTGTCGCGCCATGCCTGGCGGCGATTCGCGCGACCACGCCGTCGTCCAGGAAGCGCCCCTTGGCGAGCGGCGTGTAGCTGGTCAGCACAATGTCGTGTGCCGCACAGAGTTCCAGCAGGCGCGACTGGTCGAGATAGAGGTGATGCTCGACCTGGTTGCAGGCGATGGGCGCGATGTTCAGCGCCAGCGCCTGGCGCAGCAGGCCGGGCGGGAAGTTTGCTACGCCGACAGCGCGCGCGAGGCCATCGCGTTGCAGGCCAGCCAGGCCCTCCAGCGCGGAGGCGAGTTGCAGCGCGGGCGAGGGCCAGTGGATGAGGAACAGGTCCAGATAAGGCGTGCGCAGCCGCCCAAGGCTGGCCTCGCAGGCCGCACGGATGGCGGGGCCGTCGGGCTTGTCCCACCACGCCTTGCTGGTGATGAAGAGATCGCCGCGCGGGGCGCCGTTGATGGCGCGGCCGATCTCGACCTCATTGCCGTACATCTCGGCCGTGTCGATGTGGCGATAGCCGAGTTCCAGCGCGGAGCCGACCGCCGCTTCGCATTCCGCGCCGCGCAGGGGCCAGGTGCCGAGGCCGATGAGGGGGATGTTCATCGGCCGGAAAAATCCACCACGGCGGCATGGCCGGCTTCCGTGCCAAAGGCCAGCGCATGGCCCTTTGGGTGCCAGGCCAGTGCTGAGATTCCACCGCGCCCCGGCGGTGCGATCGGCAGCACTTTTCCGGATGCGATCTCGGCCACCAGCACCAGCCCATCGGCGAAGCCCGCGGCCACCACCTCATGGTCCGGGTGGGTTGCGATCTGCGTGCAGATCACCGCATCACCGCCGGCCAGTTCCTGCGGCGGCTTGCCCATGGGCCCGCCGCCGAAGAAGGGCAACAGCACGACGGATTCAGCACCCGCCGTGGCCAACCAACGCCCCTTCGCGGTGAAGGCCATGGATTTGGTCTTGGCCGGATAGCCGGACATGCGCATGTGCTGCCCATCCGACAGCCGCCAGCCATGCAGCGTGTTTTCCTGCATCGCGGAGACAACGTGGTCGCCATCGGGGTGGAACAGCACCATCCCATGGCTGCCCTTCCATTCCAGCACGCGCGGCTTGTCTTCCTTCGCGGCGAAGAACCACATGGACGCGCCATTATAGTGGCTGGCGACCAGCCGCTTGCCCTTGGCGTCGATATCCACGCCCGAGACGGTGCTGGGGTGTGCCAGCGATTTGCGCGGCGTGCCCGCACCGTCCAGCACATGAAGCATCTTGCCGCAGGCGGCCGCGCGCACGCCGGCGGGGTGGGCGGCGACATGTTCCACCCAACGATTGCCGTAGTCGCCCAGGATGGTCGTGGCGTCGGTGGTGGTGGCGAGCTTCCCGTCATCGCCGCCGGTCAGGAAACCGGCGCGGCAGTCGGCCGCGATGGCCAAGACGGCGCCGCGATGCACCTGGCTGGGAGCGCCATCCAGGCCGATGCGCAGCGTGCCGTCACCCAGGCCGAAGCCGGGCGTGCCGGTGGCGCGGCAATGCGCGATGCCCACGACATAGGCGCCGAATTCGCGCGTGGTGCCGCGCGTTTCGATCAGGAATTCCGGGGCGGTGGTGGTGCTCAAGCAGGCGCTCCCCAGCGGGCGAGTTCGGCTTCGTAATTGGTCTTGGGCGCATCGGCCTGGCAGGCCTCGAAACCGCGGCGCAGCCAGGGGCGGTTCAGGTCGCGGCCGATGAAGACGATGCGGCTCAGGCGCTCCTCACCCGCTTTCCAGGGGCGGATGAAATCGCCATCGGCGAGCATGTGCACGGCCTGGAAGGCGAAGACGCGATCGTCATTGGCATAGGCCAGGATGCCCTTGGTGCGCAGCAGATCCTGGCCCTTCACGGCCAGCACCTGGGAAATCCAGGCGTTGAAACGCTCGGGGTCCAGCGGCGATGCGGCCTGGAAGGAGCAGGAGAGAATCTGCGTGTCATGGGTGTGGTTGTCCTCGCCCGAGAGGAAGTCGGGCACGCGCTCGACGATCTTCTCCAGGTTGAACGCCTCGCGGCCCAGAACACTGGCGATCGGCACGTCGGATTTGGTGCTGCGAATGAGCTGCGCCCAAGGATTGATGGCGCGGATGCGGCCTTCGATCTCGCGTGCGCCCTGCTCATCCACCAGATCCATCTTGTTGAGGATGATGAGGTCGGCGAAGGCGATCTGCTCCTCGGCCTCGCGCGTATCGGCCAGGCGCGCGGGCAGGTTCTTGGCATCCACAACCGTCACGACGCTGTCGAGCTTCGCGGCGCGCTTGACCTCGTCATCGGCGAAGAAGGTCTGGGCGACGGGTGCCGGGTCGGCCAGGCCGGTGGTTTCCACGATGATGCCGTCGAAGCGGCCCTTGCGCTTCATCAGCCCGCCGATGATGCGGATCAGATCACCGCGCACCGTGCAGCAGATGCAGCCATTGTTCATCTCGAACACTTCCTCATCCGCATCCACGACGAGGTCGTTGTCCACGCCCAGCTCACCGAATTCGTTGATCACCACGGCGAACTTCCGGCCGTGATTCTCGGACAGGATGCGGTTCAGCAGCGTGGTCTTGCCGGCGCCGAGATAGCCGGTGAGGACCGTGACGGGGATCTGGTCGTCGCTCATCTGCAGGGTTCCACGTCGAGAAAGGGTGGGGCCGGTCATACCGGCAGGCGCGCGGCGGGGCCACCCCGCGGGGTCAATCCGTCAGCCGCCAGCAGCTTCGGTCGCCGGCCATCAGGCGGTGCAGGTCGAGAAGGTGGCGCAGCAGGGCGCGGTTTCCAGGCCAGTCGAACAGGATGCGCGCCCGCGCGAGCAGCGTTTCGGACAAAAAGGGGCGGGGCAGGCGGTCTGGCGGGCAGGGCAGGGCATCGAGCAGGCCGAGATGCTTGGCGAAGAGCAGCTGGCCCAGGTTGAGCAGCCGCGTGGCGCGGCGCCAGGCGCGGGCGATGCGCCAGCCCAGCGGGTCCAGCACGCGGCGGATCTCGGGGCGGTCGGACAGGCCGAGCAGCAGCCGCCCCAGCAGCCCAGCGCGCGCGGCGCGGCGCAGCGTGCGGTGGGCGGTGTCGGGTTTTCCGAGCTGTTCGGGCAGGGCGCGCCAGGGGCCGGTGGAACAGGCGACCCAGAAGATCGCGTCCCATGTCCGGCGGGGATTTTCGGCTGGCCGGCCGCGGCGCGGTTCCAGGATGGGCGTGACCAGCGGCTCGATCAGCGCCCATTCGGCATCGGTCATCGGCGCCCAGGGGTGGCGGGCATAGCGCCGCGGCCGGAAGCCTGGCGGGCCTTCGGGGAGGGGTTCGAGGAGGGTGAGGAGGGGATCGCGCATGGGCCAGGGTGGCATTGGCCACCCTGGCCGATCAAGGAATAAATGCCTTTCTTCTGCGGGCGAACCGCCCCGGCCAGGTGATCGCGGGGGGTTGAAATGACTGTGCCAATGGCGCAGTATAATCGCGTGTCCGGGCCGGCCGCGATCCGCTTCGAGCCTTTGGATGACGGGACGGATGATCCCGTCCTGACCCTCCGGGTCATCCTTCCCGAAGGGACGATCCTGATCATGGCGGAGGTGGCGGAGGCCGGCGACACGCTGCTCGCCCGCGGCCTGCACATCCATGGCGAAGGGCTCGGGGCCAATGATCTTGGGCCAGGGCGGCTCAGGATGATCGCGCGGTGATTGCGAGGGCCCGTTGGACAAGGCCGGCGGCGGAGGGCTGGCGAGGGATTTTTTGTCCTGGCTAGGAAGGTGGCGCAGCCGATGGTGGTTCCATCGGCAAGCCGCCTGACGCAGCCAGAGCGAAAAAGACCCGCCAGACAGACCCGCTTCGGCCTTGTCCAACGGGCCCTACGGAGATGGGCTATGGCGAACTCATCATTGAAGGCGCGGATCGCACGACTGGGGCCGGTCCGGGCCGTCGACCGGGTCGCCTCCGGTTCACCCGCCAAGCTGGTCCTGAGCCCCGGGGTGGACCGGGCGGGGCTGAAGACGGTGTCGGCGGCGCTTGAGCTGGCGCGGCACGGCATCCCGCTGCTGAAGGCCAAGCGCGCGCTGGAGGAGATGATTGCGCGCGGGCGCGCCTATGTCCGGCTGCCGGTGGTGAAGGACAGCGCCGCGCTGGTGCAGACGCTGGGGGCGCTGGGCATCCGCGCCGCGATCGCGGACCCGCCCGCGCAGGTGGATGTGAGGGCGATCCGCGAGCGGACAGGGCTGACACAGGAACAGTTCGCGCTGCGGTTCCGCATCGACCTCGACGCGCTGCGCAACTGGGAAAGCCGGCGGCGCGAGCCTGACCCGATGGCGCGCTGCATGCTGCACGTCATCGACTACGACCCGGCGCACGCCGAGGACGCGCTGGCCGCCGCCGGCGGGTGAGCCGGCGGGGCGCGCCGCGCGACGCCGCTACGCCGGCACGGCGCGGATCGCGTCCGACAGGGTGCCGAACAGGCGGTCCACGTGGTGGTTCTCGATGATCAGCGGCGGCGACAGGGCGACGATGTCGCCGGTCACGCGCACCAGCACGCCCTGGTCGAAACACCAGCGGAAGACATCCAGCGCGCGCGCCGTCGGCTTGCCCGCGCGGGGCTCCAGCTCGATGCCGGCGATCAGGCCCATCTCCCGCACATCCACCACGCCGGGGACATCCCGCATGGCATGGGCGGCGCCCTGCCAATAGGGCTCGATCGCCTTGGCGCGGCCGGGCAGGTCTTCCGAACGGTGCAGCTCCAGCGTGGCAATCGCCGCGGCGCTCGCCAGCGGATGGCCGGAATAGGTGTAGCCGTGGAACAGCTCGATCCCCGACGGGCTGCCATGCACAATGGCGTCATGCACCGCGTCGGTCGTGGCCACGGCGCCCATGGGCACGGCGGCATTGGTCAGGCCCTTGGCCATGGTCATGATGTCGGGCGTCACACCCAGGCGCTCGGCGCCGAAATTGGTGCCGAGGCGGCCGAAGCCGGTGATGACCTCGTCGAAGATCAGCAGGATGCCGTGCCTGGTGCACAGCTCGCGCAGCTTCTGCAGATAGCCGACGGGCGGGACGAGGACGCCGGTGCTGCCCGCCAACGGTTCCACCATCACCGCCGCGATGGTGTCGCCATGCAGCGCGACCAGGGATTCGAGCGCGTCGGCCAGATGCGCGCCATGTTCGGGCTGGCCCTTGGAGAAGCGGTTCTGCGCCGGCAGGTGGGTGTGCGGCAGATGGTCCACATAAGGCAGCATGGCGCCGAACTGCTTGCGGTTCGGGCCGATGCCGCCGACCGACATGCCGCCGAAGCCCACGCCGTGGTAACCGCGCTCACGCCCGACGAGGCGCACGCGCTGGGCCTCGCCCCGGGCGCGCTGGTAGGCGAGCGCGATCTTCAGCGCGGTATCAGCGCTCTCACTGCCGGAATTGGTGAAGAAGACGCGGTCCA
>JAIXVH010000211.1 GCA_027483125.1 Acetobacteraceae bacterium
TGAATGTTCGCGTGGCCGAATGCATCGATGTGCATTGCTTCGCGGTGCTGATCGGCGCCGGTGCGACCACCGTGAACGCCTATATGGCGCAGGAGAGCATCGCCGACCGGCATCGGCGCGGGCTGTTCGGCAACATGTCCCTGGAAGAGGCCGTCGCTCGCTACAAGAAGGCGGTGGACAAGGGCCTGTTGAAGATCATGTCCAAGATGGGGATCAGCGTCGTCTCCTCCTATCGCGGCGGCATGAATTTCGAGGCGATTGGCCTGTCGCGCGCATTGATCGCGGAGTTCTTCCCTGGCGTGCCGAGCCGCATTTCCGGCATCGGTCTCTCGGGCATCGCGCGGCGCGTGATGGAGCTGCACGAACGCGCCTGGGGCAGCGATGTGGTGTCCCTGCCTGTCGGCGGGCAGTACAAGCTGCGCCGCAAGGGCGAATCCCATGCGTTTGACGGCAACCTGATCCATATGCTGCAGGAGGCCGTGGGCTCCGACAGCTACCAGATGTTCAAGCGCTACACCGATGCGGTGCGGCGCGGCGCGCCGGTGGCCCTGCGAGACCTGCTGGATTTCCGCATCGATGGGCTGAAGCCGATCGCGCTGGAGGAGGTGGAGAGCATCACCGAGATCCGCAAGCGGCTGGTCGCACCCGGCATTTCGCTGGGCGCGCTGAGCCCTGAGGCGCATGAGACGCTGTCGATCGCGATGAACCGCATCGGTGCGCGCAGCGACAGCGGCGAAGGCGGCGAGGACCCGGAACGCGCCAAGCCGCGCGCCAATGGCGACAACGCCAATTCCGCGATCAAGCAGATCGCGAGCGGCCGCTTCGGTGTCACCGCGGAATACCTGAACAATTGCCGCGAGATCGAGATCAAGGTCGCGCAAGGGGCGAAGCCCGGCGAGGGCGGGCAGCTGCCCGGCTTCAAGGTCTCGGCACTCATCGCCAAGCTGCGGCATTCGACGCCGGGCGTGACGCTGATCAGCCCGCCGCCACACCACGATATCTACAGCATCGAGGATCTGGCGCAGCTCATCTATGACCTGAAGCAGATCAACCCCGATGCGACGGTCTGCGTGAAGCTGGTCTCGCGTTCGGGCATCGGCACGATTGCGGCCGGTGTGGCCAAGGCGAAGGCGGATGCGATCCTGATTTCGGGGCATTCCGGCGGCACCGGCGCATCCCCGCAGACCAGCATCAAATATGCCGGCCTGCCCTGGGAAATGGGCTTGTCCGAGACGCACCAGGTGCTGCAGCTGAACCGCCTGCGCCACCGCGTGAAGCTGCGCACCGATGGCGGCATCAAGACCGGCCGCGATGTGGTCGTGGCCGCCATGCTGGGTGCGGAGGAATTCGGCATCGGCACCGCGTCGCTGGTCGCCATGGGCTGCATCATGGTGCGGCAATGCCATTCCAACACCTGCCCGGTCGGCGTCTGCACGCAGGATGAGGCGCTGCGGAAGAAGTTCGATGGCAGCCCGGAGAAGGTCATCAACCTGTTCAGCTTCGTCGCCGAAGAGGTGCGCGAAATCCTGGCCAGCCTGGGCTTCCGCCGCCTGACCGACATCATCGGCCGGACCGACCTGCTGAAGCAGGTCAGCCGCGGTGCGGAGGACCTCGACGACCTCGATTTGAACCCGCTGCTGGTGAAGGCCGATGGCGGGCCCTTCCCCGCCTATTGCACGCTGGAATCGCGCAACGAGGTGCCGGAGACGCTGGATGCGGACATGATCCGCGACGCGGCACCGCTGTTCCAGCGCGGTGAGAAAATGCAGCTCGCCTACAATATCCGCAACACGCATCGCGCCATCGGCACCAAGACGAGCGCCATGATCACCCGCCAATACGGCATGAAGGGGCTGGATGCGGCGCGGCTGACGGTGCGGCTGCGTGGCACGGCCGGCCAGTCTCTCGGCGCCTTCGGCGTGCAGGGGCTGAAGCTGGAAGTCTTCGGCGATGCCAATGACTATGTCGGCAAGGGGCTGTCGGGGGCGACCATCGTGGTGCGGCCCGCGCCGTCTTCGAAGCTGGTGTGGAATGAGAACACCATCATCGGCAACACCTGCCTCTATGGCGCGACGGCGGGCGAGTTGTTCGCGGCCGGCCAGGCCGGGGAGCGCTTCGCCGTGCGCAACTCAGGTGCCACCACCGTGGTCGAGGGCTGCGGCGCCAATGGCTGCGAATACATGACCGGCGGCAATGTCGTGATCCTGGGCGCGGTGGGCGACAATTTCGGCGCGGGCTTCACCGGTGGGCAGGCGTTCATCTATGACGCCGACAACACCTTCGAGAAGCGCATCAACCCCGAAACTCTGCTCTGGGGCCGCCTGGCCTCGGCGCATTGGGAGGGCGTGCTGAAAAGCCTGGTGGAACGCCATGTCGAGGAGACGGGCAGCCGCTTCGCCGCCCGCCTGCTGAATGACTGGGCGAGCGAGCGCGAGCGCTTCTGGCATATCGTGCCGCGCGAATACGCGAAGTACCTGCCGCGGCCGATGGCCGAGGTGTCGCGCGCGGCGGAGTAGAGCGGGATGCGTTGAGGTGGAATCACTGAAAACGCTGAATCCCGCTCTCCACAAAGAGCTGGAGTAGGCTGCGTGAACGCAGCTTGCTCCAGCGCCGCAGCGTCTGATCGAGCGCAAGGCCCCGGGGCGGCTCGCCCTGGGGTCTTTCGTTTTGGGCCGCCAAAAGAAAGCCCGCCAACCCATTGGATTGGCGGGCTAAGTTTCAGGGAGGCTTCACGTCTGGGAGACGAAGGGTCCGAGGACCCTCTCGGCGTCAAAAGCCGATGCCCTTAAGATAGGAAGACTCCCGACCATGCGGATAAGGCAAGGCAACGCGCCTGCCATGCAGCAAGCGCATGCTCATCCTTGCGCCAGCTCAGAGACAAGAAAATCCCGGAACACGGCGACGCGCTTCGAGTTCCGCATCTCCTCCGGATAGACGAAATAGGCGTTGACCTTGGGCGTCTTGAGCTCGGGCAGCACCTGCACCAGGCCCTCCAGATCGCTCTCGATATAGGAAGGCAGGGCTGCCAGCCCGAGACCCGCCCGCACCGCGCCCACGATGCCGGTCATGGAGTTGATTTCCACCGCCGGGCGCCGCGTGGGGCCGTTGCGCCGCCCAACCTCTGCCAACCAATTGATGCCATCGACCGGCGCGCGATAATCGCCCCAGACGATCAGCCGGTGCGCGTCCAGATCCTCCGGCCGCGCCGGCATGCCATGTTCCTTGAGGTATTCCGGCGCGCCGTAGATCTTCCATTCGAAGCTGGCGAGGTGACGCTGAATCAGATCCGGCTGCTTCGGCGCATGCATGCGAATCGCCACATCGGCCTCACGCATCGCGAGATCGAGGTCGGCATCGTCGAGCAGCACGGAGACCGAAACCTCCGGGTGCAAATCCAGGAATCGATGCAGGCGCGGCGCCAGCCAGGCGCTGCCGAAGCCCGCGGTGGTGGTGATCTTCAGCCGGCCCGCGGCGCGTTCGCGCCCCTCGGTCAGCAGCGCCTCGGTCATGGCGAGCTTGGCGAAGACATCGCGCACGGTGCGGTTCAGCGTCTCACCCGATTCGGTCAGGATCAGGCCGCGCGCATGGCGGTGGAACAGGTGGGCGCCGAGCGATTCCTCCAGCGCCTGGATCTGCCGGGAGACGGCGGATTGGCTGAGATTCAGCGTCTCACCCGCATGCGTGAAGGAGCCTGCCTCGGCCACCGCGTGGAAGACGCGCAGCTTGTCCCAGTCGAGCGGCATCAGGCGGCCTGCCTTTGCGCGTGATGGACGGCTGCGAGGAATCGTTCGGCGTCGAGTGCGGCCATGCAGCCGGTGCCGGCGGCGGTGACCGCCTGGCGATAGAGCTTGTCCGCCACATCGCCCGCGGCGAAGACGCCCGGCACGTTGGTGCGCGTGGTGCCGGGCTCGACCAGGACATAGCCGCCCTCATCCATGGCGACCTGGCCCTTGAACACGCTGGTCGCGGGGTCATGGCCGATGGCGACGAACATGCCGTCCACTTCCAGCTCGGACAAAGCACCGCTGCGCATGTCGCGCAGCCGCAGCGCACGCAAGGCGGGGCGCGCGGCATCGGTGCCAAGCGCTTCTTCCACGGCGGCGTTCCAGATCACGCTGACATTGGGTTTGGCGAAGAGCCGCTGCTGCAGGATCTTCTCGCTGCGCAGCGAATCGCGCCGGTGCACCAGCGTCACATGCGCGGCCAGGTTCGACAGATACAGCGCCTCCTCGGTTGCGGAATTGCCGCCGCCGATCACCGCCACGCGCTTGCCACGGAAGAAGAAGCCATCGCAGGTCGCGCAGGCCGAAACACCATTGCCCGAGAGTGCCTGTTCACCAGGGATGCCGAGCCAGCGCGCCTGCGCGCCGGTGGCGATCACCACGGTTTCGGCCATGAACACATCGCCGCTATCGGTGTCGCAGCGGAAGGGGCGCTGGCTGAAATCGACCTGCGTGATGATGTCATGGATCACGGTGGCGCCGACATGCTCGGCCTGGGCCCGCATCTGATCCATCAGCCAGGGGCCTTGCACGGCCTCGGCGAAGCCGGGGTAGTTCTCGACATCGGTGGTGATGGTCAGCTGCCCGCCCGGTTGCAGGCCGGCCACCAGCATGGGACGCAGCCCGGCGCGCGCGGCGTAGATCGCGGCCGTGTAGCCGGCGGGGCCGGCACCGATGACGAGAAGCTGGGTTTGGTGCGTGGTGGTCACGGGCGAATCCGATGGCTGGCAGGGAGTTGGCGCACATATTCGGGCGCGCTGGCCATGCGGCAAGCGTTCTGCCGCCACATGGGTTGAAGCCACGCTCATTCGCAATGATATTGCGCACTGGCGCCAGTGAGCGCAACGAAAAGTGGAGCACAATGCCCGATACCGCGACCGAGGACCTGGACGAGGTCGATCTTCGCATCCTCGCCGAATTGCAGGCGGATGGGCGCATCACCAATGTGGAATTGGCGCGCCGCGTGGGGCTCTCCGCGCCGCCCTGCCTGCGGCGGATGCGCAGGCTGGAGGAGGCCGGGATCATCCGCGGCTATCGCGCGCTGCTGGCGCCGGAGCCGCTGGGATTCGAGATCACCTTCTTCGCGCTGGTCGGCCTCGAAACACAGAAGCTGGCGGTGCTGGAGGCCTTCGAGCGCGATGTCTCATCCTGGCCCGAAGTGCGCGAATGCCACATGATCCGCGGTGGCGGGGATTTCCTGCTGCGCCTGGTGGCGCGCGACACAGCGCATGAGAACGCGCTGACCGCGCGGCTGACGGGCGCTGCGATGGTCAGCCGGGTTCAGACCTTGCAGACCATCCGCACCGCCAAGGAAGAGGGCGGGGTTCCTATCGGAACATCCTGAGGATCGCGGCGGCGTCCACCTCTTCCAGCGTGGCCGGCTGCCAGGAGGCGGGCGGGTTGCCCTTGTCCACCAGCACGCTGCGCACGCCCTCGCGGAAATCGGGGTGTTCATGCACGCAGGAGACGGTGAGGTGCAGTTCCTCATCGAGGCATTCGCGCAAGCTCATGGCAGCACCCCGGCGCAGCAGTTCCAATGACACGCACATGCTGGTGGGCGACATGCGGCGCAGCGTCGCCACCTGCGCCGCGGCCCATTCGGTGCCCTCGGCCTGGAGCGCCGCGATGATGCCGAGCACGCTGGGCTGAGTGAAACACCGCGCGATGGCGCCGCGTTCGGCGTCGAAGCTGGCGACCGGCAGGGGGGCGGCGAAGCGTTGCACCACCGCGGCATCGCCGGTCTCGACCAGCGCGGCGCGCAGGGCGGGCAATTGGGCGGCGGGCACGAAATGGCTGGCCAGCCCCGCATGCACCGCATCCGCCCCGCGCAGCCGCA
>JAIXVH010000427.1 GCA_027483125.1 Acetobacteraceae bacterium
ACGCGCTGGGCACGCGGCCCGGATGCTCCGTGCCCAGGCGCGGCGGCACCTCGCCCAGCGCGAAATAGCGCGCCGCCGCGATGGTCAGCAGCGCCACCTGCGCATCGAACATCGACAGGTCGACATGCGCGCCGCCGCCCCCACGCTCGCGCCCCAGCAGCGCCGAGAGCAGCGCGATCGCCGCCCACAACCCGCTGGTCAAATCGGCCACCGGCAGCCCCGGCTTGACCGGCCCGCCGCCACGCTCCCCGGTCAATGACAACCAGCCCGCCATGGCCTGGAACACCGTGTCGTAGCCCTTGCGCCGCGCGTAGGGACCGGTCTGCCCGAAGCCGGTGCAGGACAGCACGACAAGGCGCGGATTCAGCGCGCGCAGATCTGCCGCGCCCAGGCCGCGACGCGCCAATTGGCCGGTCGGGAAATTCTCCACCACGGCATCGCATTGCGCGGCCAGGCCGCGGATCACTTCCACGCCCGCCTTGCTGCGCAGGTTCACCGTGATGCTGCGCTTGGCGCGGTTGCACGCCATGAAATAGGCCGAGACACCATGCCCCGCGAAGGGCTCGAAGCCGCGGGTTTCATCGCCGCTGCCGGGCTGTTCCACCTTGATCACTTCCGCGCCGAGTTCCGCCAGGATCATGGTCGCGAAGGGACAGGCCAGCACGCGCGACAGGTCCAGGATTCGAATGCCGTCCAGTGGTCGCATGCGCGCAGCTTCGGCCAATGGTTGACCGTGTCAACGATGCCCGCGACCATGCCGGCCGCCGCGTCCCGGCCGCGACGATAGTCGCGGATCACCAGGCCGCCATAGAGAGGAATCAACATGCCCGAAATGACCGGTGGCGAAGCGCTCGCAGGCCAGCTGTTGAAGGAAGGCGTGACCGACCTGTTCGGCCTGCCCGGCGTGCAGCTGGACTGGGCCACCGATGCGCTGCGCCGCGTCGCCAATACAATTCGCTTCATCGTGCCGCGCCACGAACAGGCCGCGAGCTACATGGCCGATGGCTATGCGCGCAGCACCGGCAAGGTGGGCGTGTGCATGGTGGTGCCGGGCCCCGGCATGCTGAACGCGATGGCGGGCCTGTCCACGGCCTATGCCTGCAATTCGCCGGTGCTGGCGATCGTGGGTGACATCCCAAGCTTCAGCCTGGGCAAGGGCTGGGGCATGCTGCACGAGGTCAACAACCAGTCCGGCATTCTCGACACCGTGACGAAATGGCGCGGCCGTGCCACCGCGCCCGAACAAATCCCTGGCCTGGTGCGCGAGGCCTTCCGCCAGGCCACCGGCGGCCGCCCGCGCCCCGTCGCGCTGGAAATCCCGCCCGATATCCTGGCCGCGAAAGCCGACATCACGCTGATCGACCCGCCGCTCGGCGAAGACAACCGCCTCTACCCCGACAGCACGCAGGTCGCCGCCGCGGCGCAGCTTCTGGCGCGCGCGAAACTGCCGTTGATCTATGTCGGCGGTGGCGTGCTGGCCGCGCGCGCGGGCCGCGCCGTGCAGGCGCTGGCCGAGAAGCTGCAAGCACCCGTGGTGATGGGCGAGAATGGCCGCGGCGCCATCCCCGACAGCCACCCGCTGGCGGTCACCTCGCTCGCCGCCCGCGCGCTGTTCCAGCATGCCGATGCGGTGCTGGTGGTGGGGTCGCGCTTCGTCGATGGCATGACCGGCGGTTCCGCCTGGCCGGTGCCGGGAATCCAATGGGCCTGGGTGAACGCGGAGGCCGAAGCCTGGGCGCCGCCGCGCCATGCGGATGCGCCCGTGCTGGCCGATTGCAAGCTGGGCATCGAGGCCATCACCGCCGCCCTGCCCGCGCTATCGCCGCCCAACCGCACGGATGCCGTGCGCCAGGTGCGGGACTGGGCAGCGGTGCAGATGGACCAGATCGCGCCGCAGATCGGCTGGATCAACGCGCTGCACGCCGCCATGCCGAAGGACGCCATCCTGGTCGGCGAACTCACACAGGTCGGCTATGTCGCGCGCTTCGCGCTGCCGGTCGAAACCGAGGGCGCCTTCATGGGCCCGGGCTACCAGGGCACGCTGGGCTATGGCTTCCCCACGGCATTGGGTGTGGCCGCCGGCAACCCCGATCGCGCGGTGGTGTCCATCACCGGTGATGGTGGTTTCGGCTGGGCCATGCAGGAACTGGCCACCGCGCGCCGCTATGGCCTGAACACCGCGACCGTGGTGTTCGATGACGGCCAGTTCGGCAATGTCGCGCTGCTGCAGAAGCGCATGTTCGGCGCATCCTATGAAACCGATCTGGCCAATCCGCATTACGCGCATCTGGCCGCGGCCTTTGGTGTTGCGCATGCGCGCTGCGAAACGCCCGATGCGCTGCGCGACACGCTGGCGCGGCATTGCGCCAACCCGGCGCAGCCGCTGTTGATCGAGGTGCCAGTCGGCCAGATGCCCAACCCCTGGCCCTTGATGCGCTTGAACCCGCCGCCCTTCGGCGCCGGGGCCGCGCCGCCGCCGAATCCGTTGGGAGAAGCGCCCATTCGCGCTTGACATATGCTGTTGCGCGGAGCGCTTTACGCACATGACATTGACCGTGAAGCCGATCCCCTGCCTGTCCGACAATTATGCCTGGTGGCTGCGCGATGACAGCACCGGCATCTGCGCCGTGGTCGACCCCGGAGAGGCCGCGCCCGTCGCCGCCTTCCTGCGCGAACAGGGCTGCGGACTGGACTGGATTTTGCTGACGCACCACCACGGCGACCACATCGCCGGTGTCGCGGAACTGCTGGCGGAATTCGGCGGCAAGGTCGCGGGTGCGGCGGCCGATGCCCACCGGTTGCCGCCGCTGGATCTGGCCCTGGCCGATGGTGATGACTTCCTGCTCGGCGCCGCCGCCGCGCGGGTGATCGACACGCCGGGCCATACGCGTGGGCACATCGCCTTCGCCTTCGCCAGCCACGTCTTCTGCGGCGACACGCTGTTCAGCCTGGGCTGCGGCCGCCTGCTGGAAGGCGATGCGGCGGAGATGTTCGCCAGCCTCACCGCACTGGCCGCGCTGCCGGATGCCACGCTGGTCTGCTGCGGCCATGAATACACCGAGAGCAATGCCCGCTTCGCGCTGACGGTGGAGCCCTACAACGATGTACTGCGCGCCCGCGCCGAAGAAGTGCGGGCGCAACGCGTGGTCGGCATGGCGACGGTGCCCACCACCATCGGCCAGGAACGGGCGGCCAACCCCTTCATGCGCGCGGGCAGCGCGGCGCGGCTTGCCGAAATCCGCGCCGCGAAAGACAGTTTCCGCGGATAACAACCAGGACACGCCATGAAGCTCTTCCACAGCCCCGCCAGCCCCTTCGTGCGCAAGGTGCGCGTTGCAGCCAAGCTGCGCGGGCTGGATGCGCGCATCGAATTGATGCCGTCCAACCCGCATCTCTCGCCGCCGGAATTGCTGGCCGCGAACCCGCTGTCGAAGATTCCGGCGCTGCTCTGCGATGACGGCACCGCGCTGATCGACAGCCTGGTGATCTGCGAATACCTCGACACGCTGGGCGATGCGCCGCGGCTGATCCCGGCCGCAGGTGCGGCGCGCGTGGCGGCGCTGAACATCCACGCCATCGCCAACGGCATCATGGATGCCGCCGTGGCCCGGCGCGGCAGTTCGCAACTGCCGCAGGATGAAGGCCGCCAGAAATTCGACGCCCGCACCAAGGCCGCGGTCGACCGCGCGCTGGCCGTGCTGGAAGCCATGCCGCCAGCACCCATGGACATCACCGGTGCGACCATCGGCTGCGCGCTGGGCTATCTGGATTTCCGCTTCGCGCATGAACCCTGGCGCGCAACCTACCCGAAGCTGGCAGCCTGGTTCGAAACCGCCAGCAAGCTGCCCGCCTTCGCCGAGACCATGCCGGTTGGATAGCGCGGAAGCGATCATCGCCCGCCTCGGGCTGCAACCGCACCCCGAAGGCGGGCATTACCGCGAGATGTGGCGCGACGCGCCGGACAATGGCGCGCGCGGCGCCGGTACTGCCATCCTGTATCTGCTGCGCGCCGATGAACGCTCGCACTGGCACCGCGTGGATGCCGCCGAGTGCTGGCACTGGCATGCCGGCGCGCCGCTGCGGCTGCGCCTCTCGCCCGATGGCCGCGCGCAGGAGGAACAGCTGCTGGGCATGGACCTGGCCGCCGGGCAATTGCCCTTCGCGCTGGTGCCGAAAGACTGGTGGCAGGCGGCGCAGCCGGTGGGTGGCTGGGCGCTGGTGGGCTGCACCGTCTCGCCCGCCTTCAGCTTCGACGGCTTCGAAATGGCCCCGCCGGGCTGGGAGCCGGGCTAACCCGCCCGAGCCGTCCGCGCGGCCAGGATCAGCGCCTTGCGCACGCCATCCGCATCGCTGACCGGCGCCGGAAATTCCAGCCGGCGGATCGCATCCTCCAGCCGCATGTCGCAGCCATCCACATCCACCGCCGAAAGCCGCCAACCCGCGCCACCGGCGATCGCCTCGACCGCATCGGCATGGTCGGCATTCACATGCGCGATGATTTCGGCTTCGGCCGCCAGGATCGCGGCCACCGCCGCTGCATCGGGCGCCAGGTCGGCCGCGCGGATGCGATGCGCGGCGGCGAAACCACCCACCAGAAGTGCGGCCTGCGGCAGGATGCGCCACAGCGCGAAATCCGCGAATTCGGCGTATTGCGCGGCATAGGGATGGCGCGCCAGCCAGCGGGATTTCAGCCGCGCATCCTCGATCTTCTCGGCCAGGCCCGTCACCGTCACGCGCGGCGCGGTCTGCGGGTTAGCGGTGGTGGGCGCGCCCTGCGCCAGCAGCGCGCAGCGCGGCTCCTGCTGCAATTGCCGCGTGTGCTGCGACATGGTGGACAGCCACAGCAGCAGCGCGCCATCGGGCGCCACCGCATGCGTCACCAGGCTGGCGAAGGGCTGCCCGTCCAGCTGCGTGGCCAGGCTGGCGGAGGATGCGGCGCGCAGGATGCGCCGCGCGTGGAAACCATGTTCGCTCATGGCCCGCAGTGTTCCGCGCCGGCGACAAACTTCGCAAGCGCGATCAATCGGGGATGCGGCATAACGCGTCCATGAAGACGATCACCCTGACCGACCACGCCCGCCGCATCGCCCGCGCCATGGCGCTTCTGGCCGACCGCATCGACAACCCGCCAAG
>JAIXVH010000064.1 GCA_027483125.1 Acetobacteraceae bacterium
GATCTGTGCCTGCACGCCGGCGGGGCGATGGGGCGGCAGGTCATGCGCGGTGGGCAGCAGCAGCATCGCACCATCGGCCAGCAGCGCATGCAGGCGTGCTGCCAGCGCCTCGCGCTGCGGCCAGGCGCGCGCGATGGCGGCGTCGGTGATGGTGGTCGAGAGTTCGATGCGTTCGCGCACGGCGGGCGAGAGATTGCGCCCCGGCGCCAGCGCCCAGGTGGCGTGAGTCGCGTTCAATTCGCCCAGTTGCAGCGGTCGGAAGGTGTCGAGCCAATGCGCAACGCCTTCGGTGTAGAGCACGACGGGTTCGGCCGCGGGCAGCACAGCGCGCAGCGCTTCGGCCACGCGCGGTTCGCACAGCGCCAGCGCATCCGTGGCGACCAGCAGCCGGCGCGGGCGGGCGGGTGTGATGGGGCCGAAATACGCCTCGCCCACGCGACGCAGCATCGCGGCATCACGCGCGAACCAGCCGATGGTGTCGAAGCTCGGCGCCATCGGCATCAGGCCCGCGGTGCTGATGCGCCCATGCGTGGTGCGGATGCCGAAGATGCCGCAGAAACTTGCCGGCACGCGCACGCTGCCGCCGGTATCGGTGCCGAGCGCGAAATCAGCGCCACCCGACGCCACCAACGCGGCCGAACCCGATGACGAACCGCCCGGCACGCGATCGGGCGCCGCGGGGTTGGTCGGCGCGCCATCATGCGGGTTCTCGCCGAACATGCCGCAGGCCAGTTCATCGGTCTTGGTCTTGCCGATCAGCGTCGCACCGGCGGCCAGCAAGGGCCGCAGCGCGGCGGCGTGGGACATCGCGACCGGCGCTTCCGCCATGCGGTCCGGGCTGCCCCAGCCGCTGCGCGCGCCGGCCACATCGAACAGGTCCTTCGCGCCGAAACGCAAGCCCGCCAGCGGGCCTTCCGCCGCGCCCGCCACATGCAATTGCTGCGTGAAGGCGTCGTTCATTCGGCGGCCTTGCGCGCGCCCGCGCGCGGCAGATCGTAGCTGGCCAGCATGCCATCCACCATCGCCTTGGGCCCGGACCAGTCATGGAAACGGTAGGAATTGCCGCGCGTGACGAAGGGCGCGCCGGAATAGAACATCTCATATTGCAGATGCCGGCTGCCGAATTCGCTGCCCACCGCATCCCAGGCCAGCTTCATCAGCTTCACGCGGCCTTCGCTGTCGGTGGCGGGGCTGCGCTGCGCGGCGCGGATCAGGCCCTCGATCTCGCCGCCGTCGAAATCCCGCACGGATGACGGCACCATGATCATGCCGCCGCCCGAAAGCCCGCGGATCGCCTCGATGAATTCGGGATAGGTGGTCTGCGCTACCACCTGCGCGGTGCACAACAACGCGCGGTCCGGCACCCAATAGCCACGGAAGTTTTCGCCCTTGGCTTCCATGGCGATGACCAGCGCCTCGATATTGCTGCACTTGGCCGCCAGCAGCCCGAGCGTCTCGCGCGTCTGCGGGAAATTCAGGATGCCGTTCACCTCCGCGATGCGATGCGCCAGCCCCAGCAGGAAGCGCAGCTTCACCATCAGCCGCACGATGCATTGGTGGTTCTGGATCACATGCGCGCGCGTCTCGTGCCACTGCGCCTGCGCCATCTTCAGGTCGCGATGCACGAAGACGCGATCCCAGGGAATCTTCACATCATCGAAGAACACCACCGCATCGCTCTCATCGTAGCGGGTGGAGAGCGGATAGTCCCATTCGCTGCTGGCGGCCGGCGCGTAAGGGCGGCGCGAATGCAGCTTGATGCCGCGCGTGGCCAGCGGCATGGCGGCGGTGAAGGCATAGGCCTCATCACCCGTGCCCAGCGCCTGGAAGCCGCTGACCATGATCTCATCGGCCATGGCACCCGATGTCGCCAGCATCTTCGCACCACGGATGGTGATGCCGCCGGCATCCTCATCGACGATTTGCGCCACCAGGTCCGCACCTGGCTGGCCGGATGCGGTGCGCGATTTGTCGGCCTGCGGATTGACGATGACGTAGGAGAGATAGAGGTCCTTGTCGCGGATATGCCGCCAGTATCCCTCCAGCGCCGCGGCGCGTTTCGGGTCATTCTCGCGGAACACATCCAGGCCCACCATGAAGCCCACGAAGGTGCTGGCCACATGGTCGGGGCTGCGGCCGATCATGCCGCAGGTCTGTTCCGACCAGCGTTCCATTGCCACGCGCCGTTCCACCCATTCGGCATGGGTGCGCGGCAGCATCCAGGCCTTGTTCACCCGCGCGCCGGTCTCGGTGGTGAAGGTCATCTCCTCGGCGTGGTCGCGCTGGTACTGGTACAGCCCGGCGGCCGCCTGCACCGCACCGCGAAAGGCCGGGTCGGTCGTCACATCGGCCACCGGCTTGCCATCGACGAAGATGGTGCGCCCGTCACGCAGGCCGGCGACATAGGCTGCGGGATCACGGGTCATGGCGGGTCCTCATGTCGGTCAGTTCTTGTTCTGAATAGGCGAGCAGATCGGCCTCGTGCTCGGGCGCCTGGCGCAGGAAGATCTCGCGGCGAATGCCATCGGCCATGCGGCGCACCGCCGGCCCCAGCGTGGAAATCCCGCCCGAACAGGCATGCGACAGCCAGGATGCGAAACCATAGACACGAATGCGCGACAGCCATTCCGCATCGCCTGTCAGCGCGAAGCTGCCATCGAGATAGGGAAAGCCACCCAACATCGCATCGGCTTCGGCAGCGGGCGGCGTAAAGCGGTCACGCCACAGCGCCACATGCGGCGCGATGGCGCTGAGTTCCGGCCGCGCCGAGAGATCGATCGCCATGCCGGTGCCGGCGATGACGAAATCCGCCGCCAACTCGCCGCGCGCGGTGTGCAGCACAACGCCATCCGCTTCCGCACGCGCGCCCAGCAGCGCCGCACCCGTCAGCACAGCGAAGCCTTCATGCGCCGCGCAGCGCGACCAGGTCTCCTGCGGCGGCGGCTGGTTCACCGCGACCAGATGCCGCAGCCAGCGCCATTTCGTGGCATCGGGCAGGTCGGCGTAGTGCTCCAGGAAGCCGGCGAATTCCATCCAGCGATTGGGGTTCACGCGCGGCATCTCCGCGCGGCGCACCAGCATTGTCACGCGCGCCGCACCCGCTTCCAGCGCGGTCGCCGCATTGTCGAAGGCCGAGGCGCCAGCGCCCACCACCGCCACATGCCGGCCGCTCAGCTGCGCGAAATCGATCGCCTCCGCGGTATGCGCCCAAAGCCCGCGCGGCAATGCGGCGATCGCCGCCGGCGCGCGCCATTGCCCCATGCCATCCATGCCCGAGGCCAGCACCACATGCCGCGCGCGCCAGGCCCGCGCGCCGGCGCGGATGGTGAACAGCCCATCCGCATCGGGCGTGATGCAATCCACGCGGCAACCATGCGCCACCGGCAGGCGCAGTGTGGCGCGCAGCCAGTCCAGATAGGCCTGCCATTCCTGGCGCGGCAGCTTGTGCAGCGCGGCCCAGGCGGCCTCGCCATGCCGCGCTTCGTACCAGGCGCGCACCGAGAGCGAGGGCACACCGCCCTCCGGCCCGATCACATGCTTGGGTGTGCGCAGCGTCTCCATCCGCGCGAAGCCGGTCCAGACGGCGGAAGCGCCTTCGGGCAGCGCCTCGATCACCTGCGCCGGCCCGATGCGCGCGCGCTGCAAGGCGAAGGCGAGAGCCAACCCGGCCTGGCCCGCGCCGATGATTGCCACCTGCAAGGCATCACCCGGCAGCGGCCGCACCCAGTCGCGCGCCGGATAGGTCAGGGTTTCGAGTTCCCAGGCAACGCGGCGCGCCAGCGCATCCATGCGCGCAGCGACGCCATCTTGCCGGGGCCAGATATGGTTCATCGGCCGGTCCAATTGTTGGGCGCCGCGCTCCGTCTTTCCGGCTCAACCACGACTGGGTCATGCAAGCATGCGTGCGCGCAGGCCCCAAGGGGTTTTTCGCATGCGCCGTCACCGCGACATGCGCGCCTGCCCATGCGATGGGCAGCTCGCTGCACCCGCGATAGGCTGTGCCCATGCAAGGCTTGCTGATCACCGCTGATGCGCTCTGGCCCGCCGCCGATGCGCCTGTGCAGCGCCCGGGCCGCGTGCTGGTGGCCAATGGCCGAGTGGTGGCCATCGGCGCGGCCGCCGATGCGCCCGACGTGCTGGCCCTGCCCGGCTGCACGCTGCTGCCCGGCTTCGTCACCGCGCACCAGCATGGGCGCGGGCTGCCGCAAGCGCTGATGGGTTATCCGGATGACCGGCTGGAGGCCTGGATCAACCGCCGCCGCGCCCGCGGCGCACCGGCCATCGCGCCGCTGGTGCTGCTCGCGGCCGCGCGGATGTTGGCCAACGGCATCACCGGGTGCCTGCACGCCAATTGGTCCTGGGGCGCCCCGCAGGAGGCCGAGCTGGAACAGGTGCAGGACGCCTATGCGCAAGCCGGTATCCGCGCCGCAGTGTGTATTGGTATCGCTGATCGCTGCGCGCTGCTGGCGCCTGAGGATGCGCAGGCGCGCTTCATCGCGGGCCTGCCCGCGCCCTTGCGCGCTCTGGCCGAAAGCGTGTCTCGCCAGCCCTTCGTGCAGGATGCGCGTGAGGCCAGCGACATCCGCGCAAGGCTGCTGCGGCGGCATCCTGACATGCCGGTGCTCTATGGCCCCTCGGGGCCGCAATGGGTGTCGGATGCGCTGCTGCGCGATGTCGCGGCGGCTGCTCGCACCGAGGGCGCGGGGCTGCACATGCATCTGCTGGAAAGCCCGGCGCAGCGCGATGCCTGCGCGGCGTTGTATCCCGAAGGCACGGTGCGAAGGCTGGCGGCGCTCGGCGCGCTCGGCCCGCATGCCAGCCTGGCGCATGCCGTCTTTGCCACGGCCGATGACATGGCGCTGCTGGCGGAAACACGCACCAGCGTGGTGCTCAACCCCGGCAGCAATCTGCGCCTGGGCAATGGCGCGCCGCCGGTGGCGGCCCTGCGCGCGGCGGGTGTGCCGCTAGCCCTCGGCGGTGATGATTGCGAGTTGAATGACGACCGCGACCCATGGGGTGAATTGCGCCTGTCGGTGGTGCTGTCGCGCACGGGCGACGCGGCATCCCCGCCTGGCGCCAACGCGGCCGAGGCGCTGGGCTGGGCCAGCCTGCGCGGTGCGGCGGCGATGGGCGTGCCCGATACGGGCCGCATCGCGCCCGGCATGCTGGCCGATCTCCAGGCCATCGCCGGCCCGCCGGAATTGCTGCTGCCGCGCGCTTCGGGCCGCGATGTGCGCATGACCATGGTGGGCGGCGTTGTGCGCTACCTGAATGGTCAACTCACCGGCCTGTCACTGCCGGCGCTGGAGGAAGCCGCGCTGGCCGCCGCGCGCGCCGCCTGGACGCACCCCACGCGCGATGCGGCTGAGGTGGAGGCGCTGGGGCGCGCCTTGCTCGATGCCATCGGGGGCGCTGGCACAACGCCGCCAGCCCCGCCATGCTGAACGCACTCCTGCAGACGAGGCCCCGATGAACGACCCCGTGCCCCCCGCCATCCGCGCCCGCGCCGTGCAGGCCGCGCGCGGCTCGGCCCCATTCGACCTGATCCTCGCCGGCGGCACCGTGGTCGATGTCGCGACCGGCGAATTGCGGGCGGCCGATATCGGCATTGTGGGTCCCATCATCGCCTCGGTGCATCCGGCCGGCTCGCGGGAGGATGCGGCCGAGACCATCGATGTCAGCGGCCGCTTCCTGGCACCCGGCTTCATCGACAGCCACCTGCACTACGAAAGCAGCCTGATGGCGCCGGCGGATTACGCCGCCACCGTGGTGCCCGCCGGCACCACCACCTGCGTCTGGGACCCGCATGAACTGGCCAATGTGCTGGGCCTGCCCGGCGTGCGCTGGGCGATCGATGCCAGCCGCAACCTGCCGCTGCGCAGCCTGATCGTCGCCCCCTCCTGCGTGCCATCGGCGCCGGGGCTGGAAATGGCGGGCGCGGAATTCGGCGCCGCCGAAATGGCCGAGATGCTGGCCTGGCCGGAGGTGGCGGGCGTGGCGGAGGTGATGGACATGCCCGGCGTGCTGCGCGGCACGCCGCACATGACCGGCATCGTCGCCGCGGGCCTTGCCAGCGGCAAGAATGTCAACGGCCATGCGCGTGGCCTGCTGGATGGCGACATCCAGGCCTATGCGGCGGCTGGCGTCACCTCCGACCACGAGATCGTGGCGGCCGAGGATTTCGTGCAGAAGCTGCGCGCGGGCCTGACGGTGGAGCTGCGCGGCAGCCATGACTATGTGCTGCCCGGCGCGCTGACCGCGCTCGCGGCCATGCCCATGCTGCCGCCCAACCTGGTGCTCTGCACCGATGACATCTTCCCCGATGAGCTGATGGACAAGGGCGGCATGCGGGACACGATTGCCCGCGTGATCGCGCGCGGCGTCTCGCCCATCGCGGCCATCCGGCTGGCCACGCTGCATGCCGCGATGCGGCTGAAGCGCGATGATCTGGGGCTGATCGCACCCGGCCGCCAGGCGGATATCCTGGTGCTGACCGACCTGCCTTCGGTCGCGGTGGAGCGCGTCTTCGCGGCCGGCAGATTGGTGGCGCAGGGTGGCAAGCTGCTGACGCCGCCCGCACGCACGCCGGGCCCGCGCGATACGGTGAAGCTCGCGCCGCAGCCCATCGAATCCTTCATGCCGCGCGTGAATGGCGTGGGCGATGGCCGCGCGCGGCTGCGCAAGATCATCGGCGCGCGCTTCGGCCAATGGGGCAGTGTGGAGGTCGAGGTGCGCAACGGCTTCGCCGTCATGCCCGAGGGCCATGCCGCCATCACCATCATTCATCGCCATGGCCGCATCGCCCCCATGCCGCAGACCTGCATCACCGATGGCTGGGGCGTGCCCCGCGGTGCCATCGCCACCACCATCAGCCATGACAGCCACAACCTGCTGGTGCTGGGCGGCAA
>JAIXVH010000326.1 GCA_027483125.1 Acetobacteraceae bacterium
CTGACCACCCAGGCCTATTTCCCCGAATCGCCCCAGAACGAGCGGGATTTCCTGCTGCGCAACCTCTCCGCCGAGCGGCGGGCGCTGCTGATGATGACGATCTCGCCCACCGATGACGGGCAGCTTGCGCGCTTCGACGTCGTCCTGGGCTGATGCCGCGGGTTTAGCGCGGCGGTTGTCGCCGCGCTAAACCCTCCTGACCATCACCGAAGCTGCCACCTGCAACACCGCACACAGCAGCAGCATCGCCCCCAGCCCCGCCACATCACGCAGCACGCCGAAGATCATCGGCGTCATCGCGTAGAAGGCCTGGTTGACCGCCGTGACCAGCGCCACCACGCGCGCCACATCGGCGGGCGGGAATTCGGCCGCCGCGATCAAGGGTGGCAGGCTCAGCAGGTTGCCGATGCCCAGGCCAAACAGCACGCAGCCCAGCCACAAGCCCCAGGCCTCATCGCCCGCGCCCAGGAACACCAACGTCCCGGCCAGCTGCACCCAGAAATTCCACATCGCCGCCCGCCGCATCCCGGCGGCCTCTCGCACCCACCAGCCGGTCGCGGTGCGGCCGATGATGGCGCAGACCGTAGCGATGCTAAGCGCCGCCCCCGCCCCGGCCTCACCCAGCGGCGGCGCCAGCATGGAAAACAACTGCGAGAGCAGCCCGATTTGCGCCGCGATGCCGACGGCGAATCCGAGCGAAAGGCTGCGCATGCGCGGCTGTGCCCAGAGTTCGCGCGCATTGGCGGCCGGCGGCGGCGCGGGTGCGGGGCCATCGGCGCGGAAATACCGCCCGGCCAGCGGCCACAGCACCAGCAAGGTGGCAGCCCCCACGATCATCGCGGCCGCCGCGAAATCCAGCCAGGCGATCAAGGCCGCCCAGACCGGCAGGCCCAGAATGCCGCCGAAACTGGCCCCGTTGAACGCCATGGCCAGCGCTGGCCCCCGCCCGGTGGGAAACCAGCGCGAGACGATGGTGTTGATCGCGGCGCCGCTGGTGAAGGCCCAGCCCACCGCGGTCAGCAGCATGGCAGGCACCAGGGCGGCAGGCACCGGCGCCAGGGCCCAGGCCGGCGTGCCCAAGGCCAGCGCCAGGATGCCCGCGCGCGTGACGCGCAGCACGCCGAATCGGGCATGGATCGCCGGCAGCCTTGCCACGATCAGCGCCGAGACCAGGAAATGCCCGGTGATCGCGGCCGAGACCAGGCTGACGGACCACCCCCTTCCATCATGCAGCGCATGCAGAAAGGCCGATGGCCCGTAGAAGCAGATTCCCCAGGCAAACACGGCCATCGCGAAGGCCGCGCCCACCACACGCCAGGCTTCTGGGATATTCCTGTTTCGCAGCTGCGATACCTCGGTTGCGGGTCTGTAAGGGGCATGGTAAGGCCGCGCCGCCGCGACGGGAAACTGGCGCGGCAATTTCGCATTTGGGCATCAAGCCCGGAGAGAGAGCGCAACACCGCCGTGGCAGACAGCATCGCCTCCGCCGACAAGGTCGCGCCGAACCCGACCGGCCTGTCGGACCGCTACGCCCTGGCCCTGCTGGGCCTGGCCGATGACCGCCGCGCGACCGATCCAGGCGCGCTGGACCGGATCGCCGCCGATCTCGAGCGCGTGCTGGAACTCTGGCAGCAGGATGCCGGTTTCCAGGGCTTCCTGGCCGACCCGCGCCTGGCCGCGCGCGAGCAGATGAAGGGCGCCTTCCCGGTGCTGGAACGCATCGGCGTGGGCATGGAAGTGCGCAACCTGGTGGGCGTGATGATCACCAATCGCCGCCTGGGCAAGCTGCCGGAAGTGGCCGCCGCCTTTGGTGCCAAGCTGGCCGAACGCCGCGGCCAGCAGATCGTGACCGTGACCACTGCGCACAGCTTGAACGACACGCAGCGCGCGCAGCTTGTCGCCCGCCTCACGGAAGCCGGCTATTCCGGCATTCGCCTGAGCGAGCGTGTGGACCCGACCGTGCTTGGCGGTCTTGTGGTCCGCATCGGCTCGCGTCTCTACGACAATTCCATCAAATCCAAATTGCAGCGTCTGCAATTCGCCATGAAGGGGGCCGCCTGACCCATGGATATTCGTCCCGCTGAAATCTCCGAAATCCTGAAGGGCCAGATCGCCGGCTTCGACACGGATGCCAATGTGGCCGAGGTCGGCACCGTGCTGACCGTGGGCGACGGCATTGCCCGCGTCTTCGGCTTGCAGAACGTGATGGCCGGCGAGCTGGTCGAGTTCCCCTCGGCCGGCCTGAAGGGCATGGCGCTGAACCTCGAGACCGACAATGTCGGCGTCGTGATCTTCGGCGACGACAAGAACGTCAAGGAAGGCGACACGGTCAGCCGCACCGGCGCCATCGTGGACGTGCCGGTGGGCAAGGGCCTGCTGGGCCGCGTGGTCGATGGCCTGGGCAACCCGATCGACGGCAAGGGCCCGATCGTGGGCGACCGCCGCCGCGTGGAAGTGAAGGCGCCGGGCGTCATTCCGCGCAAGTCCGTGCATGAGCCGATGCAGACCGGCATCAAGGCCATCGACAGCCTGATCCCGATCGGCCGTGGCCAGCGCGCGCTGATCATCGGCGACCGCCAGACCGGCAA
>JAIXVH010000346.1 GCA_027483125.1 Acetobacteraceae bacterium
ATCCTGTTCACCGCGATCGCGCATGGCGTGCAGGCGCATTCCTCGACCGGGCAGGGGGTGAATGCGAACTGGGCGCTGATCCCGTTCCTGGCCGAGATGCGCGAGGTGTTCCAGCGCCTGCGCAGCGATCCGGCCTTGCAGGATACGGCGTACACGCCGCCCTTTTCGGACTTCAACCTGGTGATCGACAATCACGGCACGGCGCACAATGTCACGGTCGGCCGCGCCACGGTGCAGATCAAGTTCCGCTACAGCCGCCGCGTCGATCCCGCCCCCATCCAGCGCGCGGTGCGCGAGGCCGCGGCGCGCCATGGCATCGAGCTGCACGAACAGCATGAGGGCCAGCCACCAGAACTGCCGCCCGAACACCCGCTGATCGCGCATATGGTCCGCGCCACCAACAATGCGCCAGTCACCGCGCCGTACGGGACGGATGCGAGCCAGTTGCAGGCGATTGCGCCCTGCGTTGTGCTGGGCCCTGGCAGCATCGCCATTGCGCATACCCCGCATGAATGCGTGGCCCTGGCCGATCTGGAAGCGGCATGCGAACTGTACCGACGATTGCTCGCAGAAGCACAGGAAACGCCATGATCGACTTCGCCTCGCTGGACCCGCTGGTGCGGCCGCGTTCCATCGCCATCATCGGTGCCTCGGATGACCCGACGCGCATCGGCGGGCGGCCCATCGCCTACATGAAAAGCCAGGCCTTCAAGGGCACGATCTATCCGGTCAATCCGAAGCGGGATTCCATCCAGGACATTCCGGCCTTCGCGGACATCGCGGCGCTGCCGGCGGTGCCGGATGTGGGGCTGATCGCCGTGGCGGGCGATGCCGCGATGGAAGCGGTGGCCGCACTTGGCGCGCGTGGTTGCAAGGGCATCATCATGTTCACCGCGGGCTTCGCCGAGATGGACGAGGCCGGCGCCGCCAGGCAGGAGGAATTGACGCGCATCGTGCGCGCGCATGGCATGCGGCTGCTGGGGCCGAATTGCCTGGGCCTGTTCAACGCCGCGATCGGCTTCTACCCGATCTTCTCGTCTTCCTTCGAGAATGGCTGGCCGCTGGCCGGGCGCATCGGGATCGCCTCGCAATCGGGTGCCTATGGCACGCATGTCTACAGCGTGGCGCGCAATCGGGGCTTGGGCACGCCGGTCTGCATCACCACCGGCAATGAGGCCGATGTGGCGCTGGGCGATGTGCTGGGCTGGATGGCGCAGGCCGAGGAAGTGGACGTGATCTGCGCCTATGCCGAAGGCATTCGCGAGAGCGAGAAATTCCTCGCGGCACTCGAGCTGGCGCGTGCCAACCGCAAGCCCATCGTCATGATGAAGGTGGGCCGCAGCGCACTCGGCGCGACCGCCGCGCAGAGCCACACCGCCAGCATTGCCGGCGATGATGCCGTGACCGATGCGGTGCTGCGCGAATTCGGCGTGCTGCGCGCCCGCAGCACCGAGGAAGCGCTGGACATCGCCTATGCCGCCACCAAGCGCATCTACCCGGCGCGCAACACGCTGGGCGTGTTGACGGTCTCCGGCGGGGCTGGCGTGCTGATCTCTGACGCGGCGGAATCGCTCGGTTTCGAGATGCCCGCCATGCCCGAGGATGCGCAGGCGAAGCTGAAGGCGCTGATCCCATTCTGCGCGCCGCGCAACCCGGTGGATTGCACGGCCCAGACCTTCAACCAGCCCAGCATGATCGGCGATTTCGCCGAGACCCTGGTGGTCGATGGCGGCTACACCAGTATCCTGGGCTTCTTCACCCAGGCCGGCGGCAGCATCACCATGGGGCCGCATATCCGCGCGCAGATGAACCGCGTGATGCAGGCGCATCCGGACCGGCTGTGGTGCATGAGCGTGATCGCCCCGCCCGAGCTGTTCCGGGCCTATCAGGATGACGGCTTCCTGGTGTTCGAAGACCCGACGCGTGCGGTGGTCGCGCTGCACGCGATGGAGTTCTTCGGCCAGGCCTATGCCGCCGCACCGCCCGCCGCCGTGCCGCTGCCCGCCGTGACACTGCCCGCCGCGACACCGAGCGAGGCGGAGGCCAAGCGCATCCTCGCCGATGCCGGGGTTCCCGCCGTGCCGGAATCCGCCTGTGCCAATGCAGATGCCGCGGTGCGCGCAGCCGATGCCATGGGCTATCCGGTGGTGCTGAAAATCCTCTCGCCCGACATCCTGCACAAGAGCGAGATCGGCGGCGTGCTGCTGGACGTGGCCGATGCGGCGGCGGTGCGCGATGGGTTTGCCACGCTGATCGCACGCGCAGCCCAGCACGCGCCAGCCGCGCGCATCGAGGGTGTGCTGGTCGCCAAGCAGATCAAGGGCGGCACCGAACTTGCCTTCGGCATCATCAACGACCCGGTCTTCGGGCCGACGGCGATGGTGGGCCTGGGCGGCGTCTTCATCGAGGTGCTGAAGGATGTCGTGTTCCGCCGCTGCCCCTTCGACGCGGCCGAGGCCGAACGCATGATCCGCGCGCTGAAAGGCTTCCCGTTGCTGGATGGCGCGCGCGGCCGACCCAAGGCCGATTTGGCTGCCGCGGCGCGCGCACTCTCGGCGCTGTCGGCCTTCGCGGCGGCCGCCGGGCCGCGCCTGGCCAGCGTGGATGTGAACCCGGTCTTTGCGTTGCCGGAAGGCTGCTTCGCCGCCGATGCGGTGATCGAAATCACACCATGAGTGCCACCTACGAACGCTTCCGCGACCTGCACGCGCA
>JAIXVH010000208.1 GCA_027483125.1 Acetobacteraceae bacterium
GCATCCGCGGCTGATCGGCTGCCAGATCCTGGGTTTCGGCTTCGGCGGGCCGTATAATGAGCGCCCGGTCTATGACACGGTGATCCAGGCCGCGGGCGGCGTCTCGGCCACCTTCGAACGCAGCACCGGTGAGCCGCGCTATGTGCCGATGGTGATGGCCGACCACATCACCGGGCTGGTCGCCGCGCAGTCCATCGGCTTCGCGCTGTTCCGCCGCGCCAGCACCGGCAAGGGCGAGATCATCGAAGTGCCGATGCTGGAGAACATCGCGAGCTTCGTGCTGAGCGAACACATGGGCAGCATGACCTTTGACCCGCCGACGGGCCCGTCAGGCGATGCGCGGCTGCTCTCACCGCTAGGCCAGCCGCTCAAGACCAAGGATGGCTGGATCAGCCTGTCCGCCAATACCGACCCGCAGGCCTTCGCGTTTTTTGAGGCGATCGGGCGGCCGGAACTGCGCGATGATCCGCGCTTCTGTTCGGTCGCCGCGCGCACCAAGAACACGCCCGACTACTTCGCGCTGCGCCACGCCGCGCTGCTGGAAAAGACCAGCGCCGAGTGGCTCGCCATCTTCCGCGACAAGGACGTGCCGGCCGGCCCCTACAACACGCTCGAAGGCCTGCTGGAGGATGAGCATCTGAAGGCAGTGAATTTCATCGAGAGCGTCGACCACCCGACCGAAGGGCGCATCCGCCGCACACGCATCCCCAACAGCTTCTCGGGCGGCATGCGCGACGAACACCTGCCCGCCCCGCGGCTGGGCGAGCATACGCGCGATGTGCTGCGTGAGGCAGGCTGCGATGACGCCGCGATCACCGCGATGCTGGAACGCGGCGCGGCGATCCAGGCTTAACTCAAGAGCTGCCCGCCATCGACGACGACCGTGTGCCCGGTCACCCAGCCGGCGAAGGGGCTGGCGAGGAACAGCACCACCTGCGCCACCTCCTCCGGTGTGCCCAGGCGCCCGAAGGGAATGCTGCCCAGGATGCGGTTGTAGAGCGCGGGGTCGGAGGTGCGACGGGCTTCCCACGAACCGCCCGGGAATTCGATGGAGCCAGGCGCCACGCCATTGACGCGAATGCCCTGCTTGGCCAGCGCCGCCGCCTGGCTCTGGGTAAAGTTGATCAGCAGCGCCTTGACCGCCGCATAGGCCGGCGTGCGCAGCGAGGGGCGGAAGCCCGAGATCGAGCTGACATTCACGATGCTGGCGCCCTGGCCCATATGCGGCACCGCCTCGCGGCTGGCGCGCGTGGTGGCCATAACATCCACATTCAGGCTGGCGGCCCAGCCTTCCTCGGTATCGGCCGCACCAAAGCCAGAGGCGTTGTTGACCAGCACATCGATCCCGCCGAGTGCGGCGGCCGCTTCGGCGATGTAGTGCTTGATGGCGGCCGCATCGGCCAGGTCGCACACCGCGGCATGCGCGCCGATGGCATTCGCCGTCTCGCGCAGCGGGCCCTCGCTGCGGGCGCAGATGGAGACGCTGGCGCCGGCCTCTGCGAACAAGGCGGCACAGGCGCGACCTATGCCGCGGCTGCCGCCGGCCACCACCACACGCTTGCCGGTGAAGTCCAATGTCATCATGGTTCTGTTCTCCTCTCGCCATGTTGGGTGCTGCGCGCGCCGCTGGCCAGACCCGGCGGGCGCTGGCGCATTGTCACCGCCGGCAGCAGCGCCGCGAGGCAGATGACGCCCACCACCAGGAAGGCATCGCGGAAGCCATCGAGCATCGCCTGCGCCTCCAGCATGCGCAGCATGAAATCCTGTGCGGCGTCGCGGCGGATCACTTCTGGCAGGCCGCCTTGCGTGTAGAGACCTTCCAGCAGCCGGCGCGTCTCGATCGCGATGGGCCCGCCTTCGAGTGCGCCATGCAGCACATCGGCGTGGTATTGCGTGCGGCGTTCCAGCAGCACCGCCAACAGGTTGGTACCGAAGGCGCCACCCAGCATGCGGCAGAAATTGATCGCCCCCGCGCCCTGCCCGATCATGCTGGGCGGCAGCGCGCGCATCGCGCCCACATTCATGTTGGGCATCACCAGCCCCAGCCCGATGCGGCCGATCAGGATCCAGATCGCCAGCGTCCAGAACTCGGTCTCGGTGCCGACCGCGCCGATCAGCCAGGATGACACGGCGAAGATCGCAAGCCCGAGCGTGATGGGAATCCAGGGCGGGATCACATCCGACAGCCGCCCCGCCGCGAGAAAGACGAAGGCCACCACCAGGCCGCCGGGCATGAGCAACAGCCCGCTGCGCGTGGGCGTATAGCCTTGCACCAACTGCGCCAGCAGCGGCAGCAGATAGGTCGAACCGAAGATCGCGCCGCCATAGATGAAGGCCACCAAGGCCGCCGCCGCGAAGCCGCCATGGGCGAAGACACGCAGATTCATCAGCGGCGCCGGCGTGATGGCCTGCCACGTGATGAAGCCCGCCGATGCCACCGCCGCGATCGCCAGCTGGATGATCACGATGTCGGACAACCAGCCCTCGCGCGGGCCTTCGGTCAGGCCCGCCAGCAGCATGCCGATGGCCACCGCCAGCAGCACCGCACCCAGCCAGTCAAAGGGCTTCGCGGGGCCGCTCGCCAGCCGCCCGGGCATGAAGAACAGCCCCATCACCAGGCCCAGCAGCGCGGTGGGCAGCGACAGGAAGAAGACCGCATGCCAGGAAAACGCATCCACCAGCACACCGCCCAGCGCCGGGCCGGTGGCGGGCGCCATCACCACGCCGAAGCTGAACATGCCCATCGCCGTGCCGCGCCGTTCGGGCGGGAAGACGAGGAAGATGATCTGCATGGACAAGGGTTGCAGCAGCCCCGCCGTCGCGCCCTGCGCGATGCGGGCTGCCACCATCACCATCGCGCTGTTGGTCACCCCCGCGATGATCGAGGCCGCGATGAAGAGCGCGATGGACCACACATAGGTCTGGCGGAAGCCGAAGCGTTCCACCGCCCAGGCATTCAGCAGCATGAAGCCGGTATTGGCGGCCAGGAAGCCCGTGGCCAGCAAC
>JAIXVH010000081.1 GCA_027483125.1 Acetobacteraceae bacterium
AATCGCGACCTCCGCGCGCATCATGCGCAGCATGGGGTGGTTGATGCCGGTGCGGTCCATGTCATCGATGCAGCGTGGGCACAGGGCATCCTGGGCGTTTTGCAGTGCTGCGGCCAGCGCGGCGTGGCGGCCCTCGGCCAGGGCGGGCGTGCCGCAGACCAGCAGAACCGCGACGACCCAGCGCATCACGCCAGTTCCATCCCCGCGATGGCGAGAATGGTCAGCAGGCTGGCGGACATGCCGCGCAGGCTTTCCTCCGGCTCCACATCGATCCATTCGTCCAGGCTGTGCGCGCGGCCACCGCGGCCGCCACTGCCGATGCGCAGCGCGGGGATGCCGAGCGACATCGGGATATTGGCATCCGTGCTGCTGGCTTCGTAGCTGGCGCGATAGCCGAATTGCTCGACGGCGGCGGTGGTGGCGGTGATGATGGGCGAGCCGTGTGCAGTCTCGCCGGCAGGGCGGTCCCCTATGGTGGTGATCTCGGCGGTGATCTCGCCATCGCGGGTGTCGCGCGCCGCGTTCTCTTCGCGCGCGGCGTCGGCGATGATGGCGCGGAAGCTGGCGTCCAGGCGGGCCAGTTCGGCGGCGCTGCGGCTGCGCAGATCCACATCGATCCGGACCTCGTTCGGGATCGCGTTGACCGAGGTGCCGCCGGCCACGATGGACACGCAATGCGTGGTCTGCGGTTCGCGCGGGACCGGGATGGCGCCGATGCGTTGTGCTGCCATGGCCATCGCGTACATCGGATTCACCAGGCCGAAGGCGCCGAAGCTGTGCCCGCCGGGCCCGCGAAACGCGACACGGTATCGCTTGGAACCGACACCCGAGGTGACGATGCGATCAACCTCCGGGCTGTCCACGGTGAGGAAGGCGTCGATCTTCCCGGCGTGCCGGCCCTTGGTGAACAGGTGGCGCACGCCGCGCAGGTCGCCCAGGCCTTCCTCACCCACATCGCCCACGAACAGGATGTCGGCGCGGGTGCGGATGCCGGCGGCGTCCATGGCGCGCAGGAAGGCCAGGTTCACGGCCAGGCTGCGCGTGTCATCGCCGACGCCGGGCGCCATCAGCCTGGTGCCTTCGCGCTTCACGCGCACATCGGTGCCGGCGGGGAAGACGGTGTCCAGATGGGCTGCCACCACCAGCGTTTCGCCATTGCCGAAGCCGCGCCGGCGGCCCATCACATTGCCGACATCGTCCTGCTCCACCTCCTCCAGGCCATGGGCGCGCAGCATGTCCAGATAGACCGCCGCGCGCGGGCCCTCGCCGAAGGGCGGGGCGGGGATTTCCGTCAGGCGGATGATGTCCTCGACGGTGCGGTCATGTTCGGCGCGCAGCACCGCGCAGGCGAGCTTGAAGCGCTCATGCGCGAAGATGGTGGCGGCGTCGCTCATCAGCCTGGCCGCGCGCCGGTCAGTTCGACCATGGCGCGCCAGCGCGGCGCCTCGGCGCGGATGAAGGCCTCGGCCGCGGCGGGGCTGGGCTGGGTGACGGGCACATAGGCCAGGCGCGCCAGCAGGGTGGCGAATTCCGGCTGCGCTGCGACGCGTTGCAGAGCGTTGAAGATGCGCATCACCTCGGCCTCCGGCGTCGCGGGGTGCATCATCAGCATGTTCCAGGTGCGGATGTCGATCTGCGCGGTGGCCGGCGTTTCGCCGAAGCCCGGCACATCCGGCAGCAAGGCCAGGCGGGTGCCGGCGGAGACGGTCATCGGCCGCAGTTGGCCGCCCTGGACGGGGCCGAGGAAGGTGGCGGGCAGGTCGCAGGCGAAATCGACCTCACCCGCCAGAATGCCGGCCACGGTCTCAGCGCCGCCGCGATAGGGGACGTGGATGATCTCGACGCCCGCGGCGCGGCCGATCGCGGCGACGGTGAAGTGCGAGACGGTGGTCACACCGCTGCCGGCCAGGCGCATGCGTCCCGGATTGGCGCGGATGGTGGCGATGACATCAGCCAGGCTCGACCAGTTCTCGCGCCGCGCGCGTTCGGTGTTGGCGACGCAGAGGACGGCGCTGTCGGTGATCTGCGTGAGGGCGCGCAGGTCACGCATCGGGTCGAAGGGCATGCTCTGCAACAGCGGGGTGGCGAGCAAAGTGGCGGCGCCGATGATGCCCAGCATCGTGCCGTCCGATGGGCCTTTGGCCACCGCATCGGCGCCGACAATGCCGCCGCCGCCGGCGCGGTTTTCGACCACGACGGTCTGACCGTCGAGCGCCGGCGAGAGGCGCTCGGCCAGGATGCGGCCCAGGCTGTCCACCGCGCCGCCGGGCGGGAAGGGCACGATGACGCGCAGCGGACGGCGCGTCTGGGCCAATGCGGGAGCCGCGAGCAGCGGGGAGGCGAGCAGGATCCGGCGTGTTGTCATGGCCCTGATGCTGTCGCGCCGCGCGCGACAAGGTCAAGGCAGGCTGATAGGGTTTCCGCAGGAGGAACGACAATGGATGCCATCACCGATGCCCCTGTGCTGCGCCTGCATGCAGATGACGGCGTGCTGATCGCGCGGCGAACGCTGATGGAGGGCGCGCCAGGCGTCGGCAACCGGCAGCGCATCCCGGCCGGGCACAAGGTCGCGGCGCGCGGGCATTCGGTGGGCGAGGCGGTGCGGCGCTACGGCCAGATCATCGGCTTCGCGACGCAGCCGATCGCGCCGGGCGACTGGGTGCACACGCACAACATGGCGATGGGCGATTTCGCGCGCGATTATGCCTGGGGTGTGGATGCGCGGGCCGCCGAACCGGTGCTGGTGCCGGCGCATTTCCAGGGGATACGGCGCGCGGATGGAAGGGTGGCGACGCGCAACTGCATCGGCATCATCACCAGCGTGAACTGCTCGGCGCATGTGGCGGATCTGATCGCGCGGGCCTTCACGAAAAACCCGTTCCAGCCGGGGCCGGACCCGCTGGCCGAGTACCCGCATGTGGATGGCGTGGTGGCGCTGACGCACAAGACCGGCTGCGGCATGACCGAGGGCGAGCCGCTGACGCTGTTGCGCCGCGTGCTGGCGGGCTTCGCGCGGCACCCGAATTTCAGCCATGTCATCGCGATCGGGCTGGGCTGCGAGGTGAACCAGCTGGGCGGGCTGTTGCAGGAACAGCGCCTGGCCGGCCGGCTGCGCACGCTGACCATCCAGGAGACCGGCGGCACGCGGAAGACGGTGGAGGCCGGCATCGCCTTCGTGCGCGAGGTGCTGGCCGAAGCGAATGCCGCGCGGCGTGAGCCGGTGCCTGTCAGTGAGCTCTGCGTGGCGCTGCAATGCGGTGGGTCGGACGGCTATTCGGGCATCACCGCCAACCCGGCGCTGGGGGCGGCGAGTGACCTGGTGGTGCGGCATGGTGGCACGGTCATCCTGTCGGAATCGCCCGAGACCTATGGCGCCGAACACCTGCTGACGCGCCGCGCGGTGTCACGCGAAGTGGGGCAGAAGCTGGTCGATGTGATGCATTGGTGGGAGGATTACACCGCCCGCCACGGCGCGGAGATGAACGCCAACCCCAGCCCCGGCAACAAGGCCGGCGGGCTGACCACCATCCTGGAAAAATCCCTCGGCGCCATGGCCAAGGCGGGCACCACCAACCTGGTGGATGTGGTGCGGTATGCGGAAGCCGTGACCGCCAAGGGCTTCGTCTTCATGGACACGCCTGGCTATGACCCGGTGGGTGCGACAGGCCAGGTGGCGGGTGGCGCCAATCTGATGTGCTTCACCACCGGTCGTGGCAGCGTGTTCGGCTGCAAGCCCGCGCCGTCGATCAAACTGGCGACGAACACGGCCATGTTCTCCCGCATGGAGGAGGATATGGACATCAATTGCGGCACCGTGCTGGACGGGACGGAGAGTGTCGCTGAATGCGGCCAGCGCATCTTCGAGCTGATGCTGCGCACGGCCAGCGGCGCGCCCACCAAGAGCGAGGCGATGGGCTTCGGTGATGCGGAATTCGCGCCCTGGATGCTGGGCGCCACGATGTAGTTCAGGCTTCGCTAACCGTTACGAGGCTATTCCTGCCGCCCGAGACAATCGGAGATGCAGGATGCATTGGCAGGATGTGCGGGTGGCCGATATGCGCCCCTTGCCGGATGGAGATGTCGCGGGCGCGATCCGCATGATCCGCGAGGCACCACTGCGGGATTTGGCGGATGAGCGCTTCCTGATCGAGGAGTTCCTGCCGCAACTCGGGCTGAACGGCGAAATCCTGCAGGAATTCCCTGAAGGCCTCTATCCGTGGTGCGGGCATGGCATCCGGTCCTGGCAATACCCTGTGCAATTCGCGCGCTACCTGCGTTTCCTGGCCGGACAGCGCATCCGTTCCTATGTGGAGATCGGCTGCCGCTTCGGCGGCACCTTCATCATTGTGGTGGAATATCTGCGCCGCTTCGAAGACCTGTCAGTTGCGGTGGCGATGGACATCACGCCCACCGACGCCATGGCCCGCTACGCCGCCAGCACCGATGGCGTGCAGTACCGCGTGGGCGACAGTGCCGACCCGCTGGCGGTGGCCTATCTGGGTTCGCGCCGCTGGGACCTGGCCTTCATCGATGGCGACCATTCCTATGCCGGTTGCCGCAGCGATTTCATGGCGGTGAAGAACCATGCGCGGCTGATCGGCCTGCATGACATCGCCAATGCGCATTGCCCGGGCGTGGTGCAGAACTGGCAGGAGATCAGCGCCATCCTGCCGCGCGCCCGCCTGTTCGAGGCGGTGGATCAATACGCCGATGTGCGGGCGCGCACCGGCAAGACCTTCCTGGGGATCGGCGTGGCGGAGCTGGGATAGAGTCCGATCTGAACAGGCTTTTTCAGCCTGTTCAGTGAATCGGCCTCTCAACAACGGATAGAGATTTTTCTCTGAAGCACGCTGAAGAGAAAAATCTCTATGCTTCAGCGCAGCTCCGGGAAGTCTTCCTCTCGCGCTTCGGTCGCGGGGCGTTCGTTGCTGGCGAAGCGCCGTTCTTCGAGCTGCCGCAATTCCACGCGGCGGATCTTGCCGGAGATGGTTTTGGGCAGCTCCATCACCTCCAGCCGCCGCACGCGCTTGAAGGGTGCGAGCCGCCCGCGCAGGTGCTGGAAGATCGACAGCATGGTCTCGCGATCCGCCGCGGCGCCAGGTGCCAGTGCCAGGAAGGCCTTGGGCAGCGCCATGCGCATCGCATCCGGCGCCGGCACCACGGCGCATTCCGCCACCGCGGCGTGTTCGATCAGCACGCTTTCCAATTCGAAGGGCGAGATGCGGTAGTCGCTCGCCTTGAACACGTCATCGGCGCGGCCGACATAGGTGTAGTAGCCATCCGCATCCTTCGTCGCGACATCGCCTGTGCGATAGAAGCCCAGCGCCGGCGGGGCGATGCTGCCGTCATCCTGCTGGTAGCCGCGCATCAGCGCGACGGGCGCGGGGTCGAGCGCGATGCTGATCTCGCCCTCCTCGATCTCCTCGCCGTCATGGTCCAGCAGGCGCAGGCGATAGCCGGGCGATTCCTGGCCCATGCTGCCGGGCTTCACCGGCTGGCCGGGGAAGGCTGCGATCTGCAGGGTGGTTTCGGTCTGGCCATAGCCCTCGCGGATGGTCATGCCCCATTCGCGGCGGACATGTTCGATGATCTCGGGGTTCAGGGGTTCGCCGGCCGAACAGATTTCCCGAAGCGCGCCGCGATGTGCGGCCATGTCGTGCTGCACCAGCATGCGCCAGACGGTGGGCGGCGCGCAGAAGGTGGTCACGCCCTCGCGCGACATCGCGGCCAGCATATCCTTCGCATCGAAACGCGGCTGGTTGTTGATGAACACCGCCGCCCCCGCATTCCAGGGCGCGAAGAAGCAGGACCAGGCGTGCTTCGCCCAGCCGGGCGACGAGATGTTGAGATGCAGATCACCCGGCCGCAGCCCCAGCCAGTACATCGTGATCAGGTGCCCGACCGGATAGGATTGCTGGTCGTGCAGCACGAGCTTCGGCTTGGCCGTGGTGCCGGAGGTGAAATAGAGCAGCAGCGGGTCAGTCGCGCGCGTCACGCCGTCGGGCGCGAAATCCGCGGGCGCTTCCAGCAGGCTCGCATAGTCGATCCAGCCTGGCGCGCCGCCCACGGCGATGCGCGTGGTGCCGGCGCCGAGGCCCTCGAATTTCGGGGCATCCTCGGCGCGCGCGACCACGTGGCGAACGCGGCCGCGGTCGAAGCGGTCCCGCAGATCGGCCGGCGCCAGCAAGGTGGTCGCGGGCACCACCACGGCGCCCAGTTTCATCGCGGCCAGCATGGTCTCCCACAGCGGGACCACATTGCCGAGCATGACCAGGATGCGATCACCGCGCTGCACGCCCAAGCGGCGCAGGCTGTTGGCCAGGCGGCTTGATGCGTCGGATAATTCCGCGAAGCTGCGCGTGGCCGCGGCATCGCCCACGATGCGCAGCGCGGCATGCTGCGCCTGCGGGCCGGTGGCGAGTTCGGCATCGAACCAGTCCAGCGCGTAGTTGAAATGCTCCATCACCGGCCAGCGGAAATCCCGATGCGCGGCGGGGTAGTTGCCGTGATGCGCGAAGAGGAATTCGCGGGCCTGCTTGAAGGCAGCAGCGGACATATCTTGGCCTCCCTGGTTCTTGGCCGGGAGTATAAGGGGCGGTTCGCGCAGCGTGCCAGCGTCAGCCGGGCTGGTTGAACACCAGATAGGGCCATTGCCGCACGCGCAGCAGTGGCTGCTCCATGCGCTTCTGCATGATGTAGGCGCCCAGTGCGCGCTCTGACATGTGGCCCCACATGCGCGGTGGCGCCTGCGGGAATTCGTCATCCATCGCCAGCAGCACGGGCATGATCAGTGCCATGTATTCGCAGAAGAATTCGCTGCGCATCACCACCATGTTGCGATAGCCGGACCATTCGGCCGGGAAGCTGACGTGCCGGCGCGGGAAGACCAGGCCCCAATGCGCATCCAGCCGCTGGGCGAAGATGTCCCACAGCGCGGCGGCTTCGGGGTGGTTGGCCTTGAACTGCGCTTCCACCGGAGCGTGGATGGCCTCGGCGAAGAGGATGTCATGCGCGCGCAGGGCGCGGCGCGCAGCCTCCGTCACCTCGGCGGTGAAGGACTGGCGCATCGCCTGGTGCGCCGGCAGCGCGCTGACCGGCATGGCGATGTGCGAAGCGCCGCCGCGGGTGCAATGCTGCCGCGCCGTGGCCAGCAACGGATGCGCATCCGGGTCGATCAGGAAGGCACGGCGGTAATGCTCGAAGCCGAGATGATCCAGCCCATGCGCCAGGTTGCGCCAGACGAAATACTGGTGCCGCATCTCGCAGAAGCGCGCGCGTCCGGCGATGTTCTCACCCTGCAGGTCGGTCAATGCGCCCGCGGCCGCGATGCCCGAGAGCAATGTGCGGAATAGCGGTGTGTCCGTGGTCGTCTCGGGCGCGGCGTGGTGGCAGGCGAAGATGGTCACGCCCATGCGCGATCCTCCTGCCAGCCGCAGGCGCGCCAATGGCTCTGCGCATCCATGCCGGCACGGGCGACATCCGGGTTCAGTTCCAGGTAGCGCGCGGTGTCGAAGCCGGGGGGCGGTGCGGCGTCGCGTGTTTCGACCAGCAGTGGCACTTCGGCGATCCGCAGGAGCGGGTTCCGCTCCGCCTCATGGCGCAGATGCATGGCCACCAGGCGCGCGGCGAAACATTGCTGCATGGCGGCCGGCGCCCCCGGCAGGCGGGCCAGGGCATCGGCCAGTGGCCTGGCCAGCCGCAAGAAAATAGTACTGCGCAGGATGAAGCTGGTGCTGCCGGCATCGGCTTCCGGCATGGTCGCCCAATGCGGGTCCTGCCGTGCCATGGCCAGGAATGCCGGCCAGGCATGCCCGTATTCCACCCCATCGCGTTGCTGGGCCAGGCCGGGCAGGGGCGGAGGCAACACGGCATCCAGCCCGGCCAACCAATGCGCCAGGGCTGCGTCTTCGGCCGCGCCCAGCGCCGCGCGCATCGCGCGATACTGCGCCATGACGGTGGAAGACACCGGCAGGGTTCCATGGTGCCAGTCGCGCACCGCCCTGGCGCGCAAGGCTGGCAGCAGGGGGAATTCGGCTTCCAGCCGGGGCAGGCGCATCGGGTCGATGAAGAAGGGCCTGGCATGGTCCTCCAGCCCGATCATCTCCTGGTCATCGGCCAGGCTCGGCAGCCGCGTCGTGTCGCCGCCCAGGAGTCCAAGCGCGGGCATGTCCCCGATGCCAGGCACCAGCCAGCGGAACATGCCGCGCGAAGGGGCCAGGCCCTGGCGCAGCGCCACCTCCAGCGGGGTGCGCGTCAGCAGCAGGGCGCGCATCTATTCCGCCGCCACGGCGATGACAGGCGAGCGCGGATGCGCCTGCGCCCATTTCTCCGCGCTGATCAGCGACTGGTTGATGACCTGGTGCATGTCCAGATAGCGATAGGTGCCGCAGCGGCCGATGAAATGCATGCGGGGGTTGCGTTCGGACCGGGCGCGATAGCGTTCGTACAGGGCTTCGTGCCGGCCATCGGCGGTCTTCACCGGGTAGTAGCGTTCATGGTTGTTCGCCCGCCAGTCGCAGGGTTCTTCGGCGGTGACGGTGCAATGCGTTCCGCGCGCGGCCAGGTGGTGCGGCAGCAGGTGCCAGGAGGTTTCGCGCGTGATCGGGCTGTCATCGGTGCGGTTCAGCACCGGGCTGTCGCCCTGGCGCCATTCGGCCGAGGCGCGGTGATGGAAGCGGATGGAGCGATACGGCAGCTCACCCAGGTCGCAGCCATGGAATTCGTCGATCGCCATGCTGTTGAAGACCTGCGCGTAGCCGCTTTCCATCCCGTGGCGAAATGGCGTGGAGAGCGAGACCGTGATGCCCGGATGGTCCAGCATGGCCGCGAAGATGGCCGCGTAACCATCGCGCGGCAGCAGCTGGTAGCGGTCATCGGGGAAGTAGCGGTCTTCGGTGTCAAAGCGGATGGGCAGGCGCTGCACGACCGAGGCGTGCATCTCCTCCAGCTCCAGCGCCCACATTTTTCGCGTGTAGGGGCGGAAGAAGAGATCGGTGATGGTGGGGCCGACCACGCTGTTCAGGTGTTCGGCCGCGTTGCCTGGCGCGGCGCAGGCAAGCGCCTGGGTCGCCAGGAATGCGCGCATTGCCGCCTCATCCGGCAGCGATACCCCGAACAGGGCCGCCAGCGTGTCCCGGTTCACGGGCAGGGGCAATTCGCGGCCATCGGGCACCAGGGCCTTCACGCGATGTTCGTAGGAAACCCAGGTGCCGAAGCGCGACACCCAATCCACCACGCGCGCATTGTTGGTGTGGAACAGGTGTGGCCCATAGGCATGCACACGCACGCCATTGCCATCCACATGGTCGAAGCAGTTGCCAGCGATATGTGGGCGCTGGTCGATCACATCGACCGCCCAACCGGCCTCGGCCAGCACGCGCGCATGCACGGCACCCGCGAAGCCCGCGCCCACCACCAGAATGCGTTGCACCGCCACGCGGCACCTCCTCCGCGCGCATTCTGCGCGCTGGGGAAGTTTCGCCGCGTCTGGTTAACGAAGCCTTTCCGGGATCAGGATTGTTCCATCCGAATGCCGGTCAGCTCCGCCATCTCGCGCCAGCGCTCCACTTCGGTGCGTTGGAAAGCGGCGAATTCGCTGGGCGACAACGGCGCCTGGTTGAAGCCCGCGGCATCCACGCGGCGCGCATTTTCGGCGTCGCCCAGCGCGGCCAGGAAGGCGGCCGAGAGCCGAGCCACCGCCGCATCCGGCGTGCCGCGCGGCGCGAACAGCCCGAACCAGGCATCGACCGCCATATAGGGAACGCCGGCCTCGGCCGTTGTGGGCAGCTCGGCGAAGCCCGGCACGCGTTGCGCAGCCCCGATCGACAGCGCGCGCAGCCGACCCTCGCGCACCAGCTGCACCACTTGCGGCCAGGTGCTCACGAAGAAATCCACAACGCCCGCCACCGTGTCAGTCACCGCCGGCGCGCCGCCGCGATAGGGGACATGCGTGGCGTCCAGGTTTTCGCGCCGCGCGAAGGTCTCGGCGATCACATGGCTGGCGCTGCCCGCCTGCGAGGAAGCATAGGTGATGCGCCCGCCATTGCGCCCCATGCCGATCAGCCCGGCCATGTCGCGCGCGCGGGAATTCGTGGCGACCACCGTCGCATGATGCACGCTGGCCAGCCGCGCCACCGGGGTGAAGCTGTCGATCACATGGTAGGGCAGGTTGCGCGCCATCCATTGGTTCGAGGCATGCGTCTGGTTGTGGCCCAGCACCAGCGTCGTGCCATCGGCCGCCGCGCGCGAAGCGGCTTCGGTGCCGATGATGCCGCCCGCGCCGCCGCGATTGTCGATGGTGACCGCCATGCCCAACGCGGCACCTGCGCGTTCGGCCAGGCTGCGGGCCAGGATGTCGGTGCTGCCGCCGGGCGGGGCGGGCACGATGACGCGCAGCGTCTGCGGCTGTGCCAGGGCGGGTGCGGCCAGCGGGGTGAAGAGGATGGCGCGGCGGGAAATGCGCATGGGACGTCTCCGGCAGGTTTTCCGGGCATGTGCGGCGCGCTTTGCCGGCGGTCAAGCCGCTTGCGAACAATCAAGTGCCTTGGCATAAAGTTCCAGTGAGCGAACATCGCACAGAATACAGCCGGGCCATCCAGCTGGATTGGAACGGCGCCGCAGAACTGGACGGCCTGCTGCTTCTGGAAAAGCCGGCCTGATCAGGCGGCTTCCAGCTTCTCCGACAATTCCAGCCATTCCTCTTCCAGCGCCGCGACTTCGCGCGCGATGGCGGCCTGGCGCTGGGTGGCACGCGCGATCAACTCTGTCTTGCCCGTCTCGTACAGCTTCGGGTTGGCCAGCGCCTCGCTGATGGTCGCGGCCTCCGCGTTCAGCTTCTCGATCGCCGTTTCCACCTGCTTCAGCCGGGCGCGCATCGGCGCCATCGCGGCGCGGGCTTCGGCGCGGTCGCGCCGGTCATCGCGCCGGGTGGGGGCGGCCTCCGCGCGCGGGCCGCGGGCGCGTTCGGCGAGCAGCGCGCGGTACTCGGCGATGTCGCCATCGAAGGGGCGCACCGTGCCGTCGGCCACCATCCACAACCGGTCCGCCACCAGCTCGACCAGATGCGCGTCATGGGTGATCAGCAGCACCGCGCCGGGGAAGTCGGCCAGCGCCTTCACCAGCGCTTCGCGCGCGTCGATGTCCAGGTGGTTGGTGGGTTCGTCCAGGATCAGCAGATGCGGCGCTTCGCGCGTGGTCAGCGCCAGCAGCAGCCGCGCCTTCTCGCCGCCCGACAGCGCCGAAATGCGCGTGGTGGCGCGGTCCTCATCCAGGCCGAAGCGCGCGAGTTGCGAACGGCACTGCGTCTCGGTCGCCAGCGGCAATGCGGCTGACATATGCGACAGCGGCGTGCCCGAGAGGTCCAGCTCCTCCGCCTGGTGCTGGGCGAAATAGCCCACCCGCATCTTGCCGCTGCGCGTGACTTCGCCACCCATCGTGGCGAGCCGCCCCGCCACCAGCTTGGCCAGCGTGGATTTGCCGTTCCCGTTCGCACCCAGCAGCGCGACGCGGTCTTCCTGGTCCAGCCGCAGATTCACCCCACGCAGGATGGCCCGCCCGTCATAGCCGGTGCTGACATTCTCCAGCTGCAGAATGGGCGGCGGCAATTCGCCGGGTTCGGGGAAGGCGAAGCGCGTCGGCGCGTCCTCGATCACCGCCTCGATCGGTGGCAGGCGCTCCAGCGCCTTCAGCCGCGATTGCGCCTGGCGCGCCTTGGTGGCCTTGGCGCGGAAGCGGTCGACGAAGGACTGGATGCGCTGCCGTTCCGACGCCACGCGGGCATTGCTGGCGACCAGCTGCGCCTGGCGCTCGGCCTTGATGCGCACGAAACCTTCGAAGCCGCCGGCATAGAGGGTGATCTTCTGCCGATCGAGATGCGCGATGCCATCGGCCACGCGGTCCAGCAGATAGCGGTCATGGCTGACCAGCAGCACCGCGCCTGCGAAGCGGATCAGCCAGGATTCCAGCCAGGTCGCGGCTTCCAGGTCGAGGTGGTTGGTGGGCTCGTCCAGCAGCAGCAGGTCGGGTTCCAGGAACAGCGCGCGGGCCAGCGCCACGCGCATGCGCCAGCCGCCGGAGAATTCGCGGATCGGACGCGCCTGCGCCGCCGCATCGAAGCCCAGGCCCGACAGGATGGTGGCCGCGCGCGCCGGCGCGGAATCGGCGCGGATCGCGGCCAGGCGTTCATGGATTTCGGCGGCGCGTTCGGGGGCCGCATGCTCGGCCTCGGCCAGCAGGGCGCTGCGCTCGGTATCGGCGGCCAGCACCACTTCCAGCAGCGGTTCGTCCGTGCCCGGCGCCTCCTGCGCCACATAGCCCATGCGCGCGCGCGCCGAGAGGCGGATGGTGCCGCCATCGGGTTCCAATTCGCCCGCGATGGCGCGCAGCAGCGTGGATTTGCCCGCGCCATTGCGCCCGACCAGCCCAACCTTGCGGCCGGGGTCGAGCATCAGCGACGCGCCTTCCAGCAGCGGCCGGCCGGCGACGCGGATCGTGATGTCCTGGATGGCGAGGACGGTCATGTGCGCCCCATAGCGCGTGATGCGTTGAGGCGGAATCGCCGAAAACGCTGAATCACGCGCTCAACAACGGGCTGAAGCGTGCCGCCTCAACGCAAGGGACGCAGTATGCTTCAGCAAAACGGCGCCGGCCTTGCAGGGCCGACGCCGCCGGTTTTGCGAAAAGGCCGCTGTTCAGCGGCGCAGGCCGAGGCGCTGGATCAGCGTCGCGTAGCGCGCGTTGTCCTTGCGCTTCAGGTAGTCCAGCAGGCCACGGCGCTGACCGACCAGCACCAGCAGGCCGCGGCGCGAGTGGAAATCCTTCGCATGCGTCTTGAGGTGTTCGGTCAGGTTGGAAATGCGTTCGCTCATCAGGGCGACCTGCACTTCCGGGCTGCCGGTATCGCCGGGCTTGGTGGCGTATTCGGTGATCAGCGTCGCGCGACGCTCTGCGGTGATCGACATCGGCGTGTTCCTTGAGCTTGAGAAAAACGCAGTTCAGGCCTGGGCCATGAGGCGCTCTGGATAGACCATCGCATCCTCAAGCCGGCACAGGCCGACGAACCGTTGCCCTGCCATCACGCGCACCAATCCACCATTGGGATCAGCGGCATCCGGCACCCTTCCCATGAACTCCACCAGGCTGAGGGCCTGGCCGTGCATCAGGCGGGCGGCTTCGGCTTCCGTGCAGGCCAGCGCCGGGATGTCGTCCAGCGCGGTCGCAAGCGGGAGCAGAAGCTCCAGAGAGGGGGGCGTATGCTCTCGCGGCGCGGACTTGTCCAGCCCGTCCCTTGGGGGCTTGTTCCAGTCGGGCGCGATGGTCTCCAGCGGCACGGCGTGCGCTTCCTTGAACGGGCCCACCGAAAGGCGGCGCAGCACGGCGATATGGCCCAGGCTGCCGCAAGCCTTCGCCAGGTCACGCGCCAGCGAGCGCATATAGACGCCCTTGCCGGATTCCACCTCGAAGATGGCGTGGTCGGCGTCCGGGCGTTCGACCAGTTCGTAGCGGTCCACGCGGGCGGGGCGGGCTTCCAGCACCACCGCCTGGCCGTCGCGCGCCAGGTCATAGGCGCGTTCGCCCGCGACCTTGATGGCGGAGTAGATGGGCGGCACCTGCATGATGTCACCGATGAAGGCGGGCAGGGCGGCGCGGATCGCGTCATCGCTGGGCCGCGCGTCGGTGGTTTCGATCACCTGGCCGTCTGCGTCATCGGTGTCGCGCGCTTCGCCGAAGCGCAGCGTGAAACGATAGGTCTTGGCACCGTCCATCACGTAAGGAACGGTCTTGGTGGCGGCGCCGAAGGCCACGGGCAGAAGCCCGGTCGCCAGCGGGTCCAGCGTGCCGCCATGGCCGGCCTTTTGCGCGTCATAGGCGCGCTTGACGATGTTGACGACATCGGTGGAGCCGAGGCCCGTGGGCTTGTCGATGATAAGCCAGCCATCAATGGGCCGGCCCTTGGGCTTCTTGCGGAATTGGCGGGGCATGGGGTGCAGTCTGACGTGAAGGGCGCGTGCTTTACCCCGCGCGCGCCCGCGCGGCTACCCGGGCGAGACGTCGGGGGGGATGACGGGTTCGGGCGCGGGCGGTGGCAGGCGCTTGAGCAGCCACAGCATGAGCAGCAGCGCGGGCAATGCCGCCACCGTGGTCAGCAGGAAGAACCAGGTCCAGCCCAGCGGTGCTGCGATCACGCCGCCCCAGCCGCCCAGCGTGCGCAGCGGCACCGAGGCCAGCGATGACAGCAGCGCGTATTGCG
>JAIXVH010000177.1 GCA_027483125.1 Acetobacteraceae bacterium
CGCAGCCCCCACGGAATTCGCCGATATGGCGGCGCTGGAGGCGCATCTGCGCCGCGTCCACGCCCCCTTCGGCCCGCTGGCCGACGCGCAATGGGCGCATCTCGCCCAGCATTCCGCGCGCATGACCGCCGATGGCCGCATGCGCCTGCATTATGACCCGCGCATCGTGGAACCCATGCAGGGGCCGCTGGCGGATGTGGAGCTCTGGCCGCTCTGGGACTGGGCGGTGACGCATCCCGTGCTGGCCCTGCGCGGCGCGCAATCCGACCTGCTGACGGCGGAGACCGCCGCGCGCATGGATGCGGCACCCAATGCGCGCGTCGTCACCATCGAGGGCGTGGGCCATGCGCCGGCGCTCATGGACGCGGCGCAGGTCCAGCTGATCCTGGATTTCCTCAACCCACGCGGCTGATCGCTGTCAGCTGCTGCGGCGCTGCCACATCGCGCGCGCGGCGCCATAGGCACCGCGCCCCAGCGCGCCGATCTCGGCGAACCAGGATGGCCGGTGGTCCTGTTCCGACAGCCGCGCCAGCCGCGCGATGCGCGCAGGCTCCATCGCCGCATCCAGCCTTGCCCAGAGCGCATCCAGGTTCCAGCGCGGCCCGCCCGGGGGCAGGGCGATGGGCGTGATGTCGCCGGCTGGCACATCGAAGGCTGTATCCAGCGCCGCCACCGCCGCGCGCACGACCTGCGGCGCCGCACCCGACAGCGCAGGCACCAGGCGGTCCGCGCCGGTCATCGCCACCAGCAGCGGCGGCACCCGCCGTGCCGGCTGCTCCGCCGCCCAGGCGCGCAGCGCGGCCAGCGCGGCCAGATCCGGCGCGCGATCGGCGGCCCGCGCATCGGCCACCCAAAGGATGATGTCCGCCCGTGCCGCCTGTTCCAGGAAGCGCGCCTGGTCCGACAGCGGCGGCATATCGGCGATGTTGAGCGCCGGGCGGCCGTTCACGCGCACCAGATGTTCGCGCACGCCATCGAGCGTGACGGGCGCGTCGGTATGCCCGCGCGTGGCGCCGGCCAGCGCGTTCAGCAGCGATGTCTTGCCCGCCCGCGCCTGGCCCACCAGCAGCAGGCGCGGCGGCGCTTCCTCGGCCGCCAGCGCCGCATCGGCGCGGATCAAGGCGCCCAGCTCCTCGGAGGAACGGCGCAGCCGGCCGGCATAGAGGTCGATCGCGGTGCGGCCCGTCTGCAGGATCAATTCGCGCGTCGCAACCCGCCGCAGGCTCTCGCCCAGCAGGCCGGTGGCGTGGTTGGCGGTGGCGCGCGCGGCCTCCTGCGCCACCGCGGTGATCGGGTTGCGCACCATGCGGAACACGCGCCAGACCGGCTCGGCCACCTTCCAGGCCAGTTGTGCCGTGGCGCCGTAGCGGTCGATCTGCCGCTTGGCCCAGAGCATGTCGCTGACCTTCACACGCTGCGCCAGCGCGCCCTTTTCCAGCACCCAGCGCCGCAAATTGCGCGAGACGATCTCACCCAGCAGCAGTGCCTCGGGCAGGGTGACATGGGCGATCGCGTCCTCACTGTCGGGGTGGAAGTGGCGCGCGACCAGTTCGATGGTCTCTCGCAGCAGGGCCTCGGCACGGGCGGCTTCGTCCCAGCCGAGCGGCGGCGTTGCATCGGCCAGGGCCTGCACCTTGTCCCAGGCGGCGGTTTCCTCGGCATCCCAGGCGGGTGGGGCGCTGGTATCGGCCTGCAGGCGCGCTTCGGCCCGGCGGCGCACCATGGCGCGCAGCGGCAGGCCCGCCAGAACCAGCGCGGCCGCGGCCAGCGCCCATTCCAGCGCGCGCCCATTATCCCACAGCCAGAGCAGGCCCAGCACGAACAGCGCGGCCCATGGCAGCGCGAGCAGGATCGCGAGCAGCGCCTCGGGCCAAAAGCGGCGGAGCCAGGTCATGCTCACCAATTGGTGCGGATCGGCGCCAGGCGCAATCGGTGTTGTTGCAGCCTGTGGTTGCATGGTCGCCCAGGCGGTGCGTTTTCTGCTAAGCCTCGGGCAACCACCTTGCGCGATCATCGCGCCAGCTCCAGGCCCCGTATCGCATGACCTCGCCCGATCCCAACGACACCACCCAAGGCCAGCAGGCCGCGACCTGGCAGGTCGGCGGCCAGGCGCTGACCATCATCGCCGACCGCTATGAATTGCGCGACCGCATCGGCCAGGGCGCGGCCGGCGAGGTGTTCGAGGCGATGGATACGCGCCTGGGCCGCCTTGTCGCCATCAAGACCGTGCCGTTGCGCGCCACCAACCCCGAGGCCGCGTTGCGCGCCCTGGGCGAATTCCAGCATGAGGCGCGCGCGGCCTCGCGCCTGTCGCATCCGGGCATCGTCACCATTCATGATTTCGGCAATACGGACAGCTACGCTTGGCTGGTGATGGAACTCGTCATCGGCGAAAATCTGCGCAACGCGCTCGACAGCAATGGCGCGCCCGCCCTGGCCGAGGCGGTGCGCATCACCCGCGCGCTGCTCGATGCGCTGGGCTATGCGCATGGGCGCGGGCTGGTGCACCGGGATGTGAAGCCGGGCAATATCCTGCTCTCGGTCGGCATTGATCCGGGCTGGGGGCAGGTGCGGCTGGCGGATTTCGGCATTGCGCATATCGGCGTGGTGGATGCCGCACCCGATCAGGGGCCGCTTGGCTCGCCCACCGTCATGGCGCCGGAACAGGTGAACGGGGCGGCGGTCGACCACCGCGCCGATCTCTGGGCCGCGGGCGTGATCCTGTATGAATTGCTCACCGGCAAGCGCCCCTTCACCGGCGGCTATCCGGCGATCTTCGATGCGATCCTCTCCAGCGAACCGCCGCCGCCTTCCACCATCGTGCCCGACCTGCCGCCGGCCTTCGATGCGGTGATTGCCCGCGCCCTGGCCAAGCGCGCCGAAGACCGCTTCCCCGATGCGCGGGCGATGGATGCCGCGATCGCACTCGCCAGCCTGTCGCGCCCTGCCTCGGCGCCGGCGCTGGATTTCGAGGGCATGCTGCGCGAGCGGCTGCGGGTGCGGCTGCAGGCGCTGCTCGACACCCAGCTCGAACCCATGGTCGAGGAGGCGGTGCGCGGTGAGGTGCGCCGCGTCGTCGGCGGGGGCTGAGTTTCTGCCTTCCCTCCGCCCGCGCCCGGAGTAAGCTCCGGCCATGGCGAGTGAGACCTACGGCAAATACGAAGTGCGTGGCCGCCTGGGCGCGGGCGCGATGGGCGTGGTGCTGGACGCCTTCGACCCCGGCATCCAGCGGCGCGCCGCGCTCAAGCTCATGCGCAAGCCGCCGCCAGGCGATGCGGAGGGCGAGGAATCCCTGGCCCGGTTCCGCCGCGAGGCCCAGGCCGCGGGCCGGCTGAACCACCCCAACATCGTCGCCGTCTATGACTATGGCGAGGATGCCGAGAACGCCTGGATCGCCATGGAATTGGTGGATGGCCGCACCTTGCGCCAGGTGCTCGATGCCGGCGAACGCATGGCCATTCCCGCCATGCTGCGGGTGATGGAACAGGTGCTGGCCGCGCTCGAATTCAGCCATGCGCGCGGCGTGGTGCACCGGGACATCAAGCCCGCCAATATCATGCTGACCGCCGATGGCACGGTGAAGCTCGCCGATTTCGGCATCGCGCGGATCGAGAATTCGCAGATGACGCAGGTGGGCACGGTGATGGGCACGCCTGCCTATATGGCGCCCGAACAGCTGCGCGGCGAGACGGTGGATGCGCGTGCCGATCTCTGGGCCGCGGGCGTGGTGCTGTACCAGCTGCTGACCGGGGAGAAGCCCTTCGAAGGCGGTTTCTCGGCGGTGCTGCACAAGGCGCTGAACACCGAGCCTGTGGCCCCTTCGGTGCTCTCGGCCACCGCGCCGCGCGGTTTCGATGCGGTGGTGGCGCGCGCCCTGGCCAAGCGGCCGGATGAACGCTGGCCCGATGCGGCCGCCTTCGCCAAGGCGTTGCGCGAGGCGGCGACACCGGCCGCCGCTCCGCCCATGCCGATGGAGGATGCGACGATGGTCGCACCTCGCCCGGTGGCGCCTGCGCAGGCCCGGCCGGCCACCCCGCCCGCCCCGCCGCCCGCCGCCAAATCCGGGCCGCCGGTGGCGCTGATCGGTGCCGGGGCCGCTGTGCTGGCGGCGGGTGTGGCGGCTTTCCTGCTGTTGGGACGCGGCGGCGATGCGCCGGTGCCGCCACCCGCGCCGGTGGTCGCGCAGGTGGCGCCCGCGCCTGCCCCGGTGGTCACGCCGCCGCGCCCGGCGCCCGCCGCACCACCGCCCGCGACGCCCGCGCTGACACCTGTCGCGCCACAGCCCGCGCCGGTCACGACGCCCGCGCTGACGCCTGCAGCACCACAGCCCGCGCCGGTCACGACGCCCGCACTGACGCCTGCAGCACCACAGCCTGCGCCGGTCACGACGTCCGCGCTGACACCTGCATCGCCACAGCCTGCGCCGGTCACGACGCCCGTGCTGACGCCTGCCGCGCCACAGCCTGCGCCGGTTAC